>JAFAEG010000057.1 GCA_023424095.1 Pseudomonadota bacterium
GCCTCGGCGCGGGCGCGGTAACGCTCCCAGTCGCGGTTTGCCCGCCAGCGCCGGCCCCAATCCTCGCGCGCGGTGACGATGAAGCCCTCGATCGCCACCCATGCCTGCGCCGCACTGCGATCCCAGCGGCTCTGCCGCGCGGTATTACGAACGTCGCGCCCGCGGTTCAGCAGCGGCTGGATCGAGACGCCGGTCCGCCACGCATCCGCGCCCACCAGCACATCGCCCTCGCGGGTATAGAGGACGGCCAGTTCGCCGCGATCGCAGCCCGCGCCGAAATCGGGGGTGCGGATGAAGAAGGGCGAGTCGCTGCCCTGGTCGAACAAATAGAGGACATAGCCGTCCGGGCCCGTCTCCTCGACGATCAGAACGCCGTCCACCTCCCAGGCGAAGTGCTGGCGCCCGGAATGGTCGAAAAGGTAATCGGGCGGGGCATCCGTGATCGCGTCGAGCAGGGCATCGGACCGATCAAGCCAGGCGTAAGCGTCAAGTTCGACCGGCTTTTCCGGCGGCCCCGCAAGCGGCGGGCCATAGCCGCCGTCCATCGGCGTCACGCAGGCCGACAGGCCGAGCGCCGCCGCCGCCAGCATCGAAACTCGGAAAACCCTTCCCATCCGCATCATCAACTCCCCGCCCCTACGCGCTTATTGTCCGGCAGGTGCGGTGAACGGAGGCTGACGGCAAGTCAGACGGTGAGCGGCAGCTCGCGCTGTTCGGGATCGAAGCGGTGCCAGCCGGCCGGGCCCAATTTCTCCAGCGGCCGGAAGCGGGCTTTATAGGCCATGCGCCGCGAATCCTCGACCCAATAGCCGAGATAGACATAGGGCAGCCCCGCCCGCCCGGCGCGGACGATATGATCCATGATGATGTAGGTGCCGAGGCCGGGGCGGTCGGATTCGGGATCGAAGAAGCTGTAGATCATCGACAAGCCGTCCGCCTGCTGATCGGTCAGGCAGGCGCCGACCAGCTTGCCGGGGCGGCCATCGGTCGATGGCTCGCGATATTCGACGATGAAGGTGCGCACCGGACTCTGCTCGACCATGTCGGCGAAGTCGCTCTCGTCCATGTCGACCATGCCGCCGGTCGGGTGGCGCGCGGCCAGATAGCGGCGCAGCAGCCGATATTGCTCGGCTGTCGCCCAGGGCTTGCAGGCGCTGACTTCGAGGTCGGAATTGCGCTTCAGCGTGCGGCGCTGGCTGCTGCTGGCCTGGAATTCCGCGGCGACGACGCGCACCGACACGCAGGCGGCGCAATTGAGGCAGCTCGGCCGGTAGGCGACATTCTGGCTGCGGCGAAAGCCGATCCGGCCGAGCGCGTCATTCAGCTCGTCGGCATGGCCGCCGTTCAGCTCGGTGAAGACCTTCCGCTCGGTCTTGCCCGGCAAATAAGGGCAAGGCGACGGCGTCGTCACGAAGAAGCGCGGAAAGCGGAATGGTGCGCTCAAGTCTTTGCCCCGGAATATTCAGATCGACTGGACGTCTTATGCGACCATGAATGCGCCAAGAAAAGCGGTTGACCCTTGCTTATCCCCAATCAGCGACCGCCGTACCGCTTCGGGACGAAGGCTCAGGCAATCTCTACCGGTTCGACCTTCAGCCCCTCGGCGCGCAGGTCGGCGATCAACTTGTCGAGCTGACCCACGTCGCGCGCCTCGCATTCGATCTCGATGAAGGCGTCCTTGGCGGGCAGCTTCGTGAACACCCGCTGGTGGTTGATCTCGATGATGTTGATCCGGTTCTTCTCGAACAAACGCACCACGCCGAACATCGCGCCCGGCCGGTCGTGGATCTGGATGCGAAGCCGCGTCATCCGCCCCTGCCGGGCCAGATCGCGCAGCAGGACGGTGGCGAGCAGGCGGGTGTCGATATTGCCGCCGGTGACGACGACGCCGCACTTGCGCCCGGCAAAGCGCGCCGGATCGGCGAGCAAGGCGGCAAGGCCAGCGCCGCCCGCGCCTTCCGCGACCGTCCGCTCCAGCTGGATCAGCAAGGCGACCGCCGTTTCCAGATCGCGTTCCGAGACCAGCATGATCTCGTCGACCACGGCATTGACGATCTCGCCGGTGATCTTGCCCGGGCGCTTGACCGCAATGCCTTCCGCGATCGTATCGCCCAGGCAGGGCAGCTCCTTGCCCTCGATCTTGGCATACATGGACGGAAACAATTCGGCCTGGACGCCGATAACTTCGATGTCGGGCCGGATCGCCTTGGCCGCGATCGCCACGCCCGCGATCAGCCCGCCGCCACCGATCGGCACGATCAGCACGTCGAGGTCGGGCACTTCCTCCAGCATCTCGATCCCGACCGTGCCGGCGCCGGCGACAATCAGCTCATTGTCGAATGGCGGCACGAAGGTGAGGCCGCGCTCGTCCGCCAGCTTCAGCGCGCAGGCGAGCGCCTCGTCGAACGTCTCGCCCTCCAGCACGATCTGTGCGCCGTGGCGCTCGGTCTGCGACACTTTCACCGATGGCGTCGGCGCCGGCATGACGATGGTCGCCGGCACGCCGAGCCGCTTGGCGTGATAGGCCAGCGCCTGCGCATGATTGCCGGCGGAAGCGGCGATCACGCCCCGCGCGCGCTGCTCCTCGCCCATCAGCAGCAGCCGGTTCAGCGCCCCGCGCTCCTTGTAGGCGCCGGTGAACTGGAGATTCTCGAGCTTCACATAGACGGTCGCGCCGGTCCGCTCGGACAGGGTCTCGCTGAGCAGCATCGGGGTGTGGACGACCTGCCCCTCGATGCGGGCGGCGGCGGCCTCGATGTCGGCGAGTGAGACGGGGAGCGAAGGAGCCGGTGCGGCGGATGTGGCCATGCGGGACACGGTAGCCACGAATAGCCCGTCATTCCAGCGCAAGCTGGATTCCCCCTGCCTTTCCGCGCCGCAAAGGAAATTGAGATTCCAGCTTGCGCTGGAATGACGAAAGGGGGTTTTTGCGGGACCGAGGCGGAGGCACAGAAATGACCATGATCCTTATTCGAATCCTGGCCGCGCTCGGCCTGATCGCGCTCGTCGCGCCCGCCTCCGCCCAGACGGTCATCACCAACGTCAACGGCTATACGATCGGCGACGACGGCTCGCTGATCAGCTTCCGCGGCATGGTGATCGGCACCGACGGCAAGATCATGAGCATCCACCGGGACGCGCCGACCCCCGCTTACCGGGTCGAGCGGACGATCGACATGGGCGGGCGCACCATGCTCCCCGGTCTGATCGACGCGCACGGCCATGTCGTCCCGCTCGGCGCGGCCGCGCTGCAGCTTGATCTGAGCGATACCAATTCGCTGGCCGAGGCGCAGGCGCGGATTCGCGCTTATGCCGCCGCGAACCCGGACCTGCCCTGGATCATCGGCCGGGGCTGGAATCAGGAGCGCTGGAACCTCGGCCGCTTCCCGACTGCCGCCGATCTCGACGGCATCGTCGGCGACCGGCCGGTCTGGCTGAGCCGCGTCGATGGCCATGCCGGCTGGGCGAACAGTGTCGCGATGCGCACGGCCGGCATCACGCCGCAGACGCAATCGCCCGACGGCGGCCGGATCGAGCGCGACGCGAGCAGCCAACCCACCGGCATTTTCGTCGACGCGGCCGAAGCGCTGATCGGCAATCACGTCCCGGCCCCGACCCCCGACCAATATGACCGCGCGCTGGCGGAATCGCAGCGCCTGCTGCTTTCCACCGGCGTGACCGCGGCGGCGGACATGGGCACGACCGTCGCCGAACGGCTGGCGATGGATCGCGCCGGCGAGGCCGGGCGGCTGAACATCAGGGTCATGTCCTATGCCAGCAGCACCGACACGCTCTGGGGGGTGACCGAGACCGGCCCGTCGCCATGGCAATATGGTGACCGGCTGCGCGTGGTCGGGATCAAGATCTACCTCGATGGCGCGCTGGGTTCGCGCGGCGCCTCGCTCAATGCGGATTATCGCGATGCACCGGGCGAACGCGGCCTGGCCTTCCTGACCGACGCGGCCCTGCGCGAGCAGCTGATTGCGGCCGCCGTCGTCGGCCTGCAGCCCGCTGTCCACGCGATCGGCGACGCCGCGAACCGGCAGTTGCTGAGCGCGATCGAAGCGGTCGCCGAACGCTATCCCGGCGACCGGCGCTGGCGGATCGAACATGCCCAGATCGTCGATCCGGCCGACCTCGCCCGCTTCGGCCGCCACGGCATCATCGCCTCGATGCAGCCCGTCCACCAGACCAGCGACATGCACATGGCCGAAGCGCGCATGGGCCTGCCGCGGCTACAGGGCGCCTATGCCTGGCGCGGGATGCTCGACAATCACGCCCGCCTGGCCTTCGGCAGCGATTTCCCGGTCGAAAGTCCAAACCCGTTCCACGGCCTCGCCGCCGCGATCAGCCGCCAGGATGCTGAGGGCCGCCCGCCCGAAGGCTGGCTCCCGCAGCAGCGCATCTCGATCACCGAAGCACTCGACGCCTTCACCCGCACCGCCGCTTATGCCGGCTTCGCGGAAGGCCGCATCGGCCAATTGCTGGAGGGCCGCCACGCCGATTTCATCATCATCGACCGCGATGTGATGGCCGAGCCCGACCAGCGCCGGATCCGCGACACGCAGGTGCTCGAGACGTGGGTCGGCGGCGCGAAGGTCTGGGAACGCACGCCCAGCCGCTAGTCGACAGCGGCTTGACAATCGCTTGAATGAGCGTTCAACTCGCCCGATCAATCGGGGGACTGATCATGCCTGAGGTGAATTATCTTGGCGTCGCGCTGGCGACCCTGGCGTCCTTTGTCATCGGCGGCCTGTGGTATTCGCCCTTGCTGTTCGGGAAGGCCTGGCAGGCGGCGAGCGGTCAGAGTAAGGAACAGCTCAGCACAGGCAATCCGGCGATCGTCTTTGGCGGCGCCTTCGTGCTGAACTTCATCGCGGCCCTGCTCCTCGCTTTGCTGTTCGAGGGTCGCGTCAGCGAAGTGCAGGACGCCGCCAGCGCCGGCTTCGGCATCGGCCTCGGCCTGGTCGCGACCAGCATCGGCGTGATCTATCTGTTCGAACGCCGCCCGCTCACTTTGTGGCTGATCAATGGCGGCTATGCCGTCGTCCTGTTCACCGCGATGGGCGCGATCCTGGGGGCGATGGGCTAGCCGCCCCGCGCCCGCCGTCCCATCCGCATCGCCTGCTGCTTGCCGAAGCGCGTCTTGCGCGTGCCGGGCTTGCCTTCGGTGCTGTGCCCCAGGATCGGGGCGCGCTTCTGGTGGTCGGGGAGGCCGAGTTCGTCATCCTCCAGCTTGCGGATTTCGTCGCGGAGGCGGGCCGCTTCCTCGAACTCCAAATCCGCCGCCGCCTTGCGCATCCGGCCTTCCAGCTCCTCGATGTAAGCGCGGAGGTTATGGCCGACGAGGTGGGGCGTATCCGCGTCGCCGGTGTCGACCATGACGCTGTCGCGGTTGCTGACGTCCTTCAGGATGTCCGAAATGTCGCGCTTGATCGTCTGCGGCGTGATGCCGTGCTCGCGGTTGTACGCCTCCTGCTTCTCGCGGCGGCGGTTGGTCTCATTGAGCGCCCGCTCCATGCTGCCGGTGATCCGGTCGGCATAGAGGATCACCTTGCCCTCGACGTTTCGCGCGGCGCGGCCGATGGTCTGGATCAATGAGGTTTCGGAGCGCAGGAAACCTTCCTTGTCCGCATCGAGGATCGCGACCAGCCCGCATTCGTGGATGTCGAGGCCTTCGCGCAGCAGGTTGATGCCGACCAGCACGTCATAGACGCCGAGGCGGAGGTCGCGGATCAGCTCGATCCGCTCCAGCGTCTCCACATCGCTGTGCATATAGCGGACCTTCAGCCCCGCCTCGTGCAGATATTCGGTCAAATCCTCCGCCATGCGCTTGGTGAGCGTGGTGACGAGCGTGCGATAGCCCTTCGCCGCAGCCGCCTTCGCTTCGACGATCAGATCCTGCACCTGCTCCTCGACCGGCTTGATCTCGACCGGCGGGTCGATGAGGCCGGTGGGGCGGATCACCTGCTCGGCGAAGACGCCTTCGGTCTGCTCCAGCTCCCACGCACCCGGGGTCGCCGACACAGCCACCGTCTGCGGCCGCATCGCGTCCCATTCGTTGAAGCGCAAAGGCCGGTTGTCGATGCAGGAGGGCAGCCGGAAGCCATATTCGGCGAGCGTGATCTTCCGCCGGTGATCGCCCCGCGCCATCGCGCCGATCTGCGGCACCGTCTGGTGGCTCTCGTCGAGGAACAGCAAGGCGTTGTCGGGGAGATATTCGAACAAGGTGGGCGGCGGCTCGCCCGGCAGGCGGCCGGTCAGGAAGCGGCTGTAATTCTCGATCCCCGCGCAGGAACCCGTCGCCGCGATCATCTCCAGGTCGAAATTGGTGCGCTGCTCGAGGCGCTGGTGCTCGAGCAATTTGCCCTCCGCCTCCAGCTCCTTCAGCCGCTCCTGCAATTCGAAGCGGATCGCCTCCATCGCCTGCTTCATCGTCGGCCCGGGCGTGACGTAGTGGCTGTTCGCGAAGACGCGGACGGTCTCGAGGCTCGCCGCTTTCTTCCCGGTCAGCGGGTCGAACTCGACAATCTCCTCGATCTCATCGCCGAAGAAGGCGATCCGCCAGGCGCTGTCCTCATAATGGCTCGGGAAAATCTCCAGGCTGTCGCCGCGCACCCGGAAATTGCCGCGCGCGAAGCCGGCATCGTTGCGCTTATACTGGAGGGCGACGAGCTTGCGGATGATCTCGCGCTGATCGACGCTCTGGCCCTTCTTCAGGTCGAAGATCATCGCCGAATAGGTCTCGACCGAGCCGATGCCGTAGATGCAGGAGACCGAGGCGACGATGATCACGTCGTCGCGTTCCAGCAGCGCCCTTGTGGCCGAGTGCCGCATCCGGTCGATCGCCTCGTTCACCGAGCTTTCCTTCTCGATGTAGGTATCCGACCGGGGAACGTAGGCTTCCGGCTGGTAATAATCGTAATAGCTGACGAAGAATTCGACCGCATTTTCCGGGAAGAAGCTCTTGAATTCGCCATAGAGCTGGGCCGCGAGGATCTTGTTCGGCGCGAGGATGAGCGCGGGCCGCTGCAGCCGCTCGATCACCTGCGCGGCGGTATAGGTCTTGCCCGAGCCGGTGACGCCCAGCAGCACCTGCGTCTTCTCGCCCGCCTGGATCTGCTCGACCAGTTCGGCGATCGCGGTCGGCTGGTCGCCGGCCGGCTGATAGTCGCTGACCAGCTTGAACGGGCGCCCGCCTTCCGACTTTTCCGGGCGCTGCGGGCGGTGCGGGACGAAGCTCTGGCCGGTCTCCGGCTCCTCAAGACTCGTGCGGATCTGGATGGCCATGTTCTCCATATGGTCATTCCGGCGCGCGGGCGCTAGCGTGGCGAAAACAACAGGGAGAGCAGGGATGAAGTGGGCAATTTTCTGCGCGATACCGCTGGTGACTCTGGCGGCATGCGGTGGCGCGGTCGAGGAGAATAAGGCCAAGGGCAAGGCCGAGACGATGCAGCCGGGCCAGTATGAGGTGACCGCCGAAGTCACCAACTTCCGCGCCGCCGACAAGGGCACGCCGAAGATCAACACCAAGCAGGGTGACAGCACCACGCGCAGCGTCTGCCTGACCGAGGGCGCGAGCCCGTCGCCGGAGCTGTTCGCGGACGAAGGCTTTACCTGCCGCCACGCCGGCACGACCTATGCCCGCGGCGGCACGCTGAACCTCACCCTGCAATGCACGGTCGAAGGGCAAAGCGGCGCGGCGGGTTACAATATCAACGGCCGCTTCACCGCCGATTCGTTTGAAGCCCAGCGCAATCTGGAAACCCTCTTCACGACCGACGGCGACGTCGTGATCGCCTCCAATCTGCGCGGCCGCCGCACCGGCGATTGCGTCGCGGCTCCGGCTGCCCCGGCCGAGGCGACGAAATGATCGGTTACGTCACGCTCGGCAGCAACGATCTCGATCGCGCGCGCGGATTCTACGACGATCTGCTGGGCACGCTCGGAGCGAAGCGGATCATGGAATTCCCAGAAAGCGGCTTCACCATGTGGGGCACCAGCTGGGACAAGCCCGGGATCGCGATCACGCGGCCCTATGACGGCCAGCCGCACGACAAGGGCAATGGTCATATGACCGCGATTCCGCTGGAAACCCGGGCGCAGGTCGATGCCCTGCACGCCAAGGCGCTTGCCCTCGGCGGCAGCGACGAGGGCGCGCCGGGGGTGCGCGGCGAGGAAGGCCCGCAGGCTTTCTACGGCGCCTATTTCCGCGACCTGGACGGCAACAAGCTCTGCGCCTTCAGGATCGGGCCGGCCTGACGGGCAGCCTGGTTACGGGACGAGGGTAAAACCCGGCGGGGCGCGATCCTCGCGATTCTCCGCATGATATTTGTCCATGAGGAGGGTCACTTGGCCGGGCTGCGCAGCGCCGCAATCGAGCCGGTAGCCATCGACGATCGAACCGAAGGCGCCGACGCCCATGTCGACGCCTTCGCCGATCCGCGGGGCATTGCCGTCGCCGCAGCGCAGGCGCGCGAGGTAAGCGCGCTCGCCCTCCGGCCCGCCGACGCGCACCGGATTTTCGCGCGAACCGAGCGGATGGGCGTTGGCGGCGGCGATCGCCTCGGCCAGATCGTCCTGATCGGGCGCGAGGCCCATCTGACTGGCCAGGCTCTCGGGCGTCGCGGTGCGCTGGCCGATCGGCGGCGTGGTGGCCGGCTGCGCGGCGAGCAAAGCGGCAAGAAGGATTGTTTGCATCGCAGGCGTTTAGCCAGGTTCAGCTGAAGGCGCCATGACTGGCTAGCGGCCTTCGCTGATCCCGCCATAGACGCCGTTCCAATAGAGCAAGGGCGAGACGTCGTCGCGCACCCGCACATCCTCGATCACGCCGATGAAGATGCTGTGCGTGCCGAACTGGTGGCAATCGATCCGCCGGCACAGCACCGACGCCTGCGCGTCGATCAGCCGCGGCGGCTCGTCCGCGTCCAATTCCCAGCCGTCGACGAAGCGCAATTTCTCCATCTTGCGATCGGCGAACATGCTGGCGATCTCCTCCTGCTCGCGATGGAGGATGTTCACCCGGAACGCCTCCATGTCGGACATTGAGGCGTGGACCGAGGCGGCGCGGTTGATGCAGACGAGAAGGCTCGGCGGGTCCATCGACAGCGACGAGACGGCGGTCGCGGTGACGCCCATCGGCCGCCCGTCCACATTCAGGCTGATCACGTTCACCGTCGATGCGACCTGCCGCATCGCCAGCCGGAAATCGTCGATCAGCTGGTCCTCGTCGCTCATCCCGCGCTCCGCATCGCATAGCCCGCCAGGATTTCCGCGACCCAGCGCCCGGCGGTCAGTGCGGACAGATCGGACGGATCGAGGCTGGGATCGAATTCGGTGAGATCGACCAGCCGCACCTTCGGCTCGGCCGCGAGCAGCCGGGCGGCGGTGAAGAAATCGGTGACGTGCATCCCGCCGGGGCGCGCGCCCGGCGCGCCGGGGAACTGGCCGCGATCGATCACGTCGATGTCGAAATCGACGATGATCCGCTCGCAATGCTCCAACTGGCCCAGCGCCGTCTCGATCAGCCGGGCGATGCCACGCGAGCGCACATCGGCGGCGGTGAACACCGTCCCGCCGGCTTCGAGCACATCGAGATGCATCTTCACTGTGTTCGCGAACGGCGCGAGGCCGATCTGGACGAGGTTGGCGCCGTCGAGGCCATCTTCGAGCAGGCAGCGGACCGGATTGCCGTTGAGCGGGCCATCGTTGGTGTCGCGCATGTCGAAATGGGCATCGAGCGTGATCAGCCCGACCTCAGCCAGCGGCACGCCGAGGCGGTGCGCGGCGGGCCGGGTCACCGCATTGTTGCCACCGATCAGCAGGGTCAGGCCATGCGTCGCCGCCGCCTCGCCCACCGCGTCGCGGATCGGCGCGAAGCCTTCGGCGGGCGACAGGCCGGTCACCGCCACATCGCCCAGATCCGCGACCGGCGCGGTCAGCACCTCGCGCGTTTCGACATCGTAGCTGCTGATCCGCCTCAGCGCCCGCCGCACCGCTTCCGGCGCGAGGTCGCAGCGGCCCGGAGTCACCGACCCCGCCTCCATCGGCGCGCCGAGCAAGGCCACCTCACCGGGGCCGCCGGGCACGAGCAGATCGGCGATGTTGGGCCATTCGGCGCTCATGGCTTGGCGCTTAAGGGGTCGCCGTGCGAAAGGCGAGAGCATGTGGGATCTGATGCTGACCGACTGCCATGTGGCGACGATGGACCCGGCCGTCGCGGCCCCGTTCGGCGGAATTGAAAATGCCGCGATCGGGATTGCCGACGGCAAGATCGTGCGCGTCGGCAAGCGCTCCGAACTGGCCGGCAACCGCGCGAAGAAGGTGGAGGCCTTGGGCGGCGCCTGGGTCACGCCCGGCCTGATCGACTGCCACACGCACCTCGTCTTCGGCGGCAACCGCGCGCACGAATTCGAGATGCGGCTGGAAGGCGCCACCTACGAGGAGATTGCCAAGGCCGGTGGCGGCATCGTCTCCACCGTCGGCGCGACCCGCAGCGCCAGTGCCGAGGAGATTGCCGAACAGGCGCGGCCCCGGCTCAAGGCGCTGATGCGCGGCGGCGTCACCACGATCGAGATCAAATCGGGCTACGGCCTCGATCTCGACAGCGAATTGAAATTGCTCCGCGCCGCGAGGCTGCTGGCGCAGAGCGAGGAGGTGCGTGTCTGCCCTACCCTGCTCGCGCTCCACGCTTTGCCGCCGGACTTTAATGAGCGCCGCGCCGAGTTCGTCGCGATGGCGACCGACGAATTGATCCCCGCTGCGAAGGCGGAAGGGCTGGCAGAGGCGGTCGATGCCTTTTGCGAAGGGATCGGTTTCACCCCCGACGAGGTCCGCGCTTTGTTCGAGGCCGCCGCAAGAGCGGGCCTGCCGGTGAAGCTCCATGCCGAGCAATTGAGCAACCTCAACGGCGCCGCGCTCGCGGCCGAATATGGTGCGCTGTCGGCGGATCATCTCGAACATCTCGACGAGGCAGGCGCGGCCGCGATGGCGCGGGCGGGCATGGTCGGCGTCCTCCTGCCCGGCGCTTTCTATGCGCTGAAGGAAACCCACAAGCCGCCGGTCGAGATGCTCCGCCGGCACAATGTCCCGATGGCGATCGCGACCGATTGCAATCCGGGCACCTCGCCCGTCCTATCGGCCACCTTGATGCTCAGCATGGCCTGCACCTTGTTCGGCCTGACGCCGGAGGAAGCGCTCGCCGGCATGACCCGCAACGCCGCCAGGGCGCTGGGCCGCGAGCGCGAGCTTGGCACCATCGCCTCGGGCAAGGCGGCGGACCTGTGCGTCTGGCGGATCGGGCGGCCGGCTGAGCTAGCCTACTGGATCGGCCACCCCGGGCCGGAGCGGCGCTATCTTGGTGGGGTAGAAGCCACCCCCTAGCCCGTCCTGCCTGAGCTTGTCGAAGGCCTGCCCTTCTCTTTACAGCGAGCACAGAAAAGACAGGGCTTCGACAAGCTCAGCCAGGACGGAATTGGGTCGGAATGAACAGCAGAACAGACAATAGCCGCCTCATCCGCGCGCGGACCGGGACCGAGATCAAGGCCAAATCCTGGCTCACCGAAGCCGCCGTGCGGATGCTCCAGAACAATCTCGATCCGGCCGTGGCGGAAGCGCCCGAGGAACTGGTCGTCTATGGCGGCATCGGCCGCGCCGCGCGCGACTGGCAGAGCTTTGACACGATCATCGAGACGCTTGAGCGGCTGGAAAGCGACCAGACCCTGCTCGTCCAGTCGGGCAAGCCGGTCGGCGTCTTCCCGACCCATCCCGATGCACCGCGCGTGCTGATCGCGAACAGCAACCTGGTGCCGAAATGGGCGACCTGGGAGCATTTCCACGAATTGGATCGCAAGGGCCTGATGATGTACGGCCAGATGACGGCCGGATCGTGGATCTACATCGGCACGCAGGGCATCGTGCAGGGCACGTATGAGACCTTCGTCGAGATGGGCCGCCAGCATTATGGCGGCGACCTGACCGGCAAGTGGATCCTGACCGCGGGCCTGGGCGGCATGGGCGGCGCACAGCCGCTCGCGGCGGTGATGGCCGGCGCGCATTGC
>JAFAEG010000111.1 GCA_023424095.1 Pseudomonadota bacterium
GGGCCCCGGCCTTCGCCGGGGAGCGGACAGGGCCCGCAGCCGCGGCGCCTACAACCCATGCTTGTCCATGCGGCGATAGAGCGAGGCGCGGGTGAGGCCGAGTTCCTGGGCGGCAAGCGAGATATTGTAATGGTGCTTCTTCAGCGCCTGCTCGACCATCTGCTTTTCGGCCCGCTCGAGATTGAGATTGTCCGCCGCGGGCTCCGGGATAATGGTCGCGACCAGATCGGAGACAGGCGCGGCGGTCGGGCGCGCGGTGCCGCGGCTCAGCGAGAAATCCTCCTCGGCATAGGCATTGCCATCCGACAGGATGACGGCGCGCTCGCAGGCGTGGCGCAAAGCGCGGACATTGCCCGGCCAATCGTGCGCCTCCAGCGCCGCGACGACCTGCGGGCTCACCTCCCGCAGCGGCTTGTCATATTTCTCGGCATATTGGCCGAGGAAGGTCTCGGCGAGCAGGCGGATGTCCTCGGGGCGTTCGCGCAGCGGCGGCAGCTCGATCTCGACCGTGTTCAGGCGGAACAGCAGATCCTGGCGGAAGCGCTGCTCGTCGGCGAGCGCGGCGGGCGACAGGTTGGTCGCGGCGACGACCCGGATGTCGAACGACACCGGCTTGTTCGCGCCCACCGGCGTCACCTGCCTCTGCTCCAGCGCGGTCAGCAATTTGGGCTGCAGGTGCAAAGGCAGATTGCCGATTTCGTCGAGGAACAAGGTGCCGCCGTCGGCCGCCTTCATCCGCCCCTCGCGGTCGCCCTTGGCGTCGGTGAAGGCGCCCTTCACGTGGCCGAACAATTCGGAATCGAACAGGCTCTCCGCAACCGCGCCGAGATCGACCGACACTAGCACCTTGTTCGCCCGGCGCGAGCGGCGGTGCAGCTCGCGCGCGACCAATTCCTTGCCGGTGCCATTCTCGCCGAGGATCAGCACATTGGCGTCGGTCGGGCCGGCCCGCTCGATCAGCGAATAGACGCGCGCCATGGCGGGGGACTGGCCCAGCAAGGGGCTGGTTTCGCCGCCCGCGGGCGGGCCGGGCACTGCGGCCATGGCCCGGTCGCCGCCCGCCTCCGTGCGCGAATTGCGCAGCGCCGCGGCAGTGCGAACGGTGGTCAGCAGGCGCTCGTTCGACCAGGGCTTCGACACGAAATCGGTCGCGCCGCGCTTCATCGCCTCGACCGCGACGGAAATGCCGGCATGGGCGGTGATCATCACCACCACTGCGTCCGGATCGGCGGCGAGGAATTCACCCAGCCAGTGGAAACCCTCGGCCGCATTGGTCGCGCCGCGCCCGAAATTGGCGTCGAGCAGGATCACGTCGGGGGGCGAGCGGCGGATCGAATCCATCGCTTCGGCCGGTGACTGATAGGGTTCGATCTCGACGAACAGCTCGCGCAGCAGCAGCCGCGCGGACAACAGAATGTCCGGATCGTCATCGATCACTATGCAACGCGAATAGCGCCTGGCGCCGGCCATGCGGACGTCCCTCCCCTTCTGTCCGTTATCGAACAATCAAGGTCCGTGCCAGTGTTCAACGGCGGACGGTTTCGCCCCATCGCCGAAGCTCACAAATCGCGTCTTTTCAGAGGCAAATGCGATCCCCACGAGTCTGGCACGCCTCCTGCTGAGTGTCGGGTACGGCCTTGTGTGCCGGGACGAGGGAGGACGCGATGCAACGAATGCAATTCCAGCTTTTCAGCACTGCTTTGCTCCTTTGCGGGGCATTCAGCCTCGTCGCTCATCCGCTGGTACCGCTGGCTTGAGGGCGGTCATGCTGTCCGAAGCCGAACGCCAGTGTCCGATTCCGGACACTTTCCAGGCGTGCCGCGGGGAGGTCCGCTGATGCAGCTCGTCTCCCGCCTCGACAGGAATGACGCGGCCGTGACCGGCGACGGCATGGATCGCGTCGTCGAACGCAAGGACCTCAGCAAGCGCCTGAAGCTCGCGCTCGGGAGCGTGCTGATCGCGGGCCTGGCGGTGTTCGGCTGGTTCATGATGCCGGCCGGCAACAGCCAGACCGTCGAAAGCTCCCGGCTCACCATCTCGACGGTCGAGCGCGGCCAGTTCGAGGATTTCCTGCCCCTGCGCGGCCGGGTGACGCCGTCGCTCACCGTCTTCCTCGACGCGGTCGAGGGCGGCCGGGTGGAGCGGCTGCTCGTCGAGGATGGCGCGATGGTGACAGAAGGCCAGCCGCTCGCCGTCTTGTCCAATTCCGACCTGCAGCTGAACGTGCTGGCCCGCCAGACCGAGGTCACCCAGCAGATCAATTCGATGCGCAGCCAGGAACTGGCGCTGTCGCAGACCCGGCTCGCCAACGAGCGCGCCTTGATCGAGGCCGAACTTTCGGCCGAAACCAGCCGGCGCCAATATGAAGTGCAGCAGCCGCTCGCCGAGCGCGGTTTCGTCGCCGGCCGGGCGATCGCCGACAGCCGCGACGCCTACGAGGCCGCGCGCCGCCGGGTCGAAATCCTCCGCCGCCAGCGCGCCAGCGACGAGCGCCTGCAGTCCCAGCAGCTCTCGCAGCTGCGCGCCTCGGCCAGCGGCCTCAATTCCAGCCTCGACCTCGCCCGCGGCAGCCTGGACGCGCTTAACCTGCGCGCGCCCGTCTCCGGCCAGCTCACCTCTTTTTCGATCCAGGTCGGCCAGTCGCTGCAGCGCGGCGAACGGCTCGGCCAGATCGACAGCGCCGGGCGCAACAAATTGAATGCGCAGGTCGACGAATTCCATCTCGGCCGAGTCGTCGAAGGGCAGACCGCCACCGCCGAGGTCGGCGGGCGCAGCTACCGCATGCGCGTCTCCAAAATCTATCCGCAGGTCCAGAACGGCGCCTTCGCCATCGATCTGGTCTTTGCCGAGGCCGAGCCGGCCGACCTCCAGCGCGGCCAGACCGTGCAGGTCCGCCTGACGCTCGGCGACACGTCACCTGCGCTACTCCTCCCCAGTGGCGCCTTTTACAATGAAACGGGCGGCAACTTCGTCTTCGTGGTCGCGCCCGATGGCCGTTCGGCGGTGCGCCGCAACGTCCGGCTCGGCCGCCGTAACGCCAATTTTATCGAGGTGCTCGAGGGGCTCGACCCCGGCGAGCGGGTGATCACTTCGCCTTACACCGGCTTCGCAGAGCGCGACCGGCTGGACCTCGGCCAATGACAGGAGGGCCTACCCTATGCTGAGCATGCGCAACCTTTCGCGGGTCTACCGCACCGACACGGTGGAAACGACCGCGCTCGACAGCATCTATCTCGACATCGCCGACGGCGAGTTCGTCGCGATCATGGGTCCTTCGGGATGCGGCAAATCGACCCTGCTGAACATCATGGGGATGCTCGACAGCCCGTCGAGCGGCACCTACGAATTCGCCGGCACCGACGTCGCGGGGATGAGCGAAAGCAAGCTCGCCGATTTCCGCAAGCGCAACATCGGCTTCATCTTCCAGAGCTTCAATCTGGTCGATGAGCTGACCGTGCGCGAGAATGTCGAGCTGGCCCTGCTCTACCACAACGTCCCCGCCAACGATCGCCGCGCACGCGTCGAGCAGGTGATGGACCGGGTCGGCATCGCCCACCGCGCGCGCCACCGGCCGAGCCAGCTTTCGGGCGGCCAGCAGCAGCGCGTCGCCGTCGCCCGCGCCCTGGTCGGCGCGCCCAAGCTGATCCTCGCGGACGAGCCCACCGGCAATCTCGACACCGCCCATGGCGAGGAGGTGATGCGGATGCTGCAGGCGCTGAATCAGGAGGGCTCGACCATCGTCATGGTCACCCACTCCCCGTCGCACGCCGATTATGCCAGCCGCACCGTCAACATGCTCGACGGCCGCATCCTGGTCGAACACCGGCGGGCAGCCTGAGATGTGGCGCTCCTACGTCACCGTCGGCATCCGCGCGCTCGCCAAGAGCCGCACCTATGCCTTCATCAACATCGCCGGCCTGGCGATCGGCCTCGCCGCCTGCCTGATGCTGCTCGTTTATGTTCAATATGAGCGAAGCTACGACAATTGGCTCCCCAACGCCGAAAATGTCTATCAACTACAGAGCGAGTTTTCCGATCCGAGCACGGGCGCCGTCACCAACGTCCAGATGTCGTCTTATGTGGCCGGCGAGACGCTGAAGAAGGATTTCCCGCAGATCGAGCGCAAGGTCTACGCGCTCGCCGCCGCGCCAGTGGTGATTCTCAACGGCGAAGCGCTCCCGACCGACAAGGTGGCGCTGACCGACGGTAATCTGTTCGAAATTCTGCAATTGCCGTTCATCGCGGGCGACCCGCGCACCGCGCTCAATGCCGCCGGCACGATCGTGCTGAGCGAGACCGAGGCACGAAAATATTTCGGCGACACCAATGTCGTCGGCCGCACTTTGACCCTGATCAATCGCGGCATCACCACCGATTTCCGAATCACCGGGGTGATGAAGGACATGCCGCGCAACTCGCACCAGCGCTTCACCATGGTCGCGCGGATCGATTACGCCGCTTACTTCGGCCAGGATTACGAGGACTTCACCACCCAATGGGGCTGGAACAGCGGTTGGAATTATATCCAGCTGCGCGACGGCACCGATCTCGCGACGATCCACGACGCGATGGCCGCCTGGGAAGACCGCAACATTCCGGACCAGGACTTTGGCGGTCGCTCGCTGAACCAGGGCGATTTCGGCGAATGGCGTCTGGTGAATGTCCAGGACGTTCACCTGGGCGTCGCGCAGTCGGGTTCGGCGACGCCGGGCAATGACGTGCGCACCATCTACACCTTCGCGATCATCGCCTTCCTCATCCTGGGCATGGCCTGCGTGAACTTCACCAACCTGGCCACCGCCCGCGCCTCGTCCCGCGCCCGCGAAGTCGCGCTGCGCAAGGTGCTCGGCGCCAGCCGCCGTCAGCTGATGACCCAGTTCTTGCTGGAATCGATCGTCGTCGCGGGCGTCGCGATGCTGCTGGCGCTGGCGCTGGTCGAATTGCTGCTGCCTGCGCTCGGCAACTTCCTCGATGCCGACCTCAGTATGACCTATTTCGGCGAGAACGGCGAGAATGGCATGCTGCTGCCGATCCTGCTGCTGACCATCCTGGTCGGCGCGGCGGGCGGCATCTATCCGGCCTTCTACCAGTCGCGCTTCAAGCCCGCGCAGGTGCTGAAGGCGAACAAGTCGACGGCCGAGGCGGCTGGCTCCGGCCTGCTTCGCAGCACCCTGGTCGTCGCCCAGTTCGCGGTCTCGATCGGCCTGATCATCTGCACCGCTGTGGTCTATCTGCAGACCGATCACGCGCGAAAAGCGGACCCGGGCTACAATCGCGCCGGGCTGATCGAGATCCAAGGCATCGGCCGGCGCCAGCTGACCGAGCGCAGCCAGGAAATCGCTCGTCGGATCGAGCGCGTACCCGGCGTCGAAGCGGTCGCCCGTACCGGCATCGGCATCGACCCGATCGGCTCCAACAATACCGTCGTCAACGTGCCCGGGCGCGAGCAGCCGGTGCTGATGGGCAATTATACGATCGACGACCAATATTTCCGCACGATGCAGATCCGCCTGCTGGCGGGCCGCGAATTGACCTTCAACCGGCCGATGGACGTCGATCCGCTCGGGCTCAACGCGACGGACGAGGAAGAGCGGGCCTTTGCCGCTCGGGGCATCAACGTCGTGCTGAACGAGCGCGCGATGCGCGACCTTGGCTTTGCGACCCCGGAAGAGGCGATCGGCAAGAGCTTCACCATGGGCCTGATCGATCCGGCCAATGGCGCGGTGCCGATCAACATCGTCGGCGTCGTCGCCGACGCGCGGGTCCGTTCGATCCGCGATCCGCTGGAGCCGATCGCCTATCGCCTGTCCAATTACGGCCTTTCCACCCTGATCGTGCGCTACAACGACCCCGATCCGGCCGCCGTCAACGAACGGCTGGAACGCGAGTGGCAGCAGATCAGCCAGGACGTGCCGTACCAGGCAGAGTTCAGCGAAGACATCATCATCGGCCAATATCAGGCGGAACAACGGCAGGCCCGCATCTTTGCCGGCTTCGCTTTGCTCGCGGTGATCGTTGCCTGCCTCGGCCTGTTCGGCCTCGCCGCCTTCACCGCGGAGCGGCGCACCAAGGAAATCGGCATCCGCAAGGTGCTGGGCGCGCGCACCCGCGACATCGTGAAACTGCTCGCCTGGCAATTCTCCAAGCCGGTGATCATCGCCAATCTGATCGCCTGGCCGCTGGCCTGGTGGGCGATGTCGAACTGGGTGCAGCGCTTCGACGAAGCCGCCCGAGTCGATATCGGCGTCCTGCCCTTCCTGCTCGCCGGCGTGCTCGCACTCGCCATCGCCCTCGGCACGATCGCCAGCCACGCCATCCGCGTCGCCCGTGCCAACCCCATCCTCGCCCTGCGCTACGAATAGGACCTCCCCCATGACGAGCGAAATCCTTGCTTCCCTCGCCCCCGCGCTCGCGGCCGTGCTGGTCGTGGCGATGCTCTGTGCCGCCGGCCTGTCCGCTTGGCGCAGCTGGCTCGGCTACAAGAGGCTGCAACTCGAATCCGGCCGCCCCCCGGCGATTGGCGACGATGAGGATGAGGATCCTCCCGAGGTCGACACGCGCGTCCGCATCGAACTGGCGGCGGTGAAGGAGCGGCTGCGGCAGTTGGAGGCGATCGCCAGCGGCGTCGAACTCTAGGCAAGGTTTAACTTGCCGCGCGGGCCTGCTAGGCGCGCCGCCGACAGCCGTTCGGCGCCGAGGAGCTTCCGTGATTCCGTTTATCGATTTGAAGAGCCAATACGCACGCATTCAGGACGAGGTCGAAGCGGCCGTCCTCAAGACCATGCGCAGCGGCACATTCATTCTGGGGCCGGAAGTATTGGCGCTGGAAGAACGGCTCGCGGCCTTCGCCGGAACGAAGCATTGCGTGTCCTGCGCTTCCGGCACCGATGCTTTGGTGATGGCGCTGATGGCCAAGGGCGTCGGCCCGGGCGATGCGGTCTTCACCGTCCCCTTCACCTTCATGGCGAGCGCCGAGGCGATCTGCACGGTCGGCGCAACGCCGATCTTCGTCGATGTCGATCCGGCCACCTTCAACATCGATCCGGCCGCTCTCGCGCGCGCGATCGAGGCGCTGGCGAAGGGCGATCCCTCCATCCACCCGCTGCCGTGCTGGGATTCGGACAAGCTCGCCGGGCTGACGCCGAAAGGCATCATCGCCGTCGACCTGTTCGGCCTCCCGGCCGATTATCAGGCGATCAACAAGATCGCGGCCGACAACGGCCTGTTCGTGATCGAGGATGCCGCGCAGAGCTTCGGCGGCGGCGCCGGCAATGCGCGCGCGGGTTCGCTGGCCGAGATCGGCTGCACCTCCTTCTTCCCGGCCAAGCCCTTGGGTTGCTATGGCGATGGCGGCGCGATCTTCACCGACAATGCGGAAATCGACGCCCTGCTCCGCTCGATCCGCGTGCACGGCCAGGGCTCAGACAAATATGAAAACGTCCGTCTCGGCATTACCGGTCGCCTCGACGCGGTGCAGGCCGCGGTGCTGAACGTGAAGATGGACATTTTCGACGATGAACTGGTGCAGCGCCAGCGCGTCGCGGACGCCTACGGTCGCGCATTGGCCGATGCGGGCCTCGATCTGATCGCGCCGGTGATTCCGGACGGCTATGCCAGCGCCTGGGCGCAATACACCCTGATCGCTCGTGACGCCGAGGCGCGTTCGGCTTTCCAGGCGAAGCTCGCCGCCGCCGACGTGCCGACGATGATCTATTACCCGAAGCCGCTGCACGTGCAGGGCGCGTTCGCCCCGCTCGGCTACAGACAAGGCGACTTCCCGGCCTCCGAAGAGCTCGGCAACCGCGTCTTCAGCCTGCCGATGCATCCGTATTTGTTAGACGCGGAGGTGACTCGGATCGTTGCGGCGATGGAGTGCTAAAGCGCCGGCCAAGATGCGCCGGATGTCCTTCGGTGACGACGGGCGTGCTGACCTTCATCTACTCCGCATAGAACGTAAACTTGTCATAACTGATTGACATGTCCCTGTTTCAACCTATCCCGCCGGGTCAGCGGATGGGTTGGGCTAAAGAAGCTCTCAGCATAGGGTCTCCTTCCGAAGGCGGCCAGGATCCGCGGCTTACGTGAACCGACGTCTTGATGGAACAAGGCAAGGTCACTGGCGTGCCGGCCTGCAATGTAAGCGGGGAGAGACTGCAATGACGACTGTAACGATCAATCCCGGTGACGGGCAGGGCGACGACGCCGCCTATATCAACGCCATACTTGCTGATCCGAACGTCACGCATGTCATTCTTGGCGCGGGCACTTTTGAACTCAAATCCTCCCTGAACGTCCCCTCAAACACGAAGCTTTCGGGGCAGGGCCGCGAGGTCACCATCTTGCAGGCGCAGCAAGGTTTCATTCGCGACGAGTTCGAAAACGATGCCGTCGTCAATAGCGAATATGGGGCTGTCAATGTAAAGCTCAGCGACTTCACCGTCGATGCCAACAAATTGCGTCCGGATGACTATCGCCTGCTCGGGACCTTTATGCGCGAAGCCGAGGATTTCGAGATCACCGGCGTCGATGTGAAGAATGCGACGGGCTATGCTCACCATGCCTATGGCGCGAACAATGGCATTTATGAGGATTGTTACACCTACAATTCCAATGTCCATTTCGAACAGATGTTCAGCCATAACATTACGATAATTAACTCCCATGCCCGTGATGGCGATGGCGACATCCTGGCCGAATCGCACTTCCACCCCCTCGTCGGGTCCACCA
This sequence comes from Pseudomonadota bacterium, assembly GCA_023424095.1. Taxonomy (GTDB): domain Bacteria; phylum Pseudomonadota; class Alphaproteobacteria; order Sphingomonadales; family Sphingomonadaceae; genus Allosphingosinicella. The sequence continues at coordinate 8,728 of JAFAEG010000111.1, forward strand.
ACATCACCTATATTGATTGCTCCTCGATCAGCGCGGCCAGCGGTGGCTGGAGCATCGTTCCGCTGTCGCGGGAAATATCGAACATCACTATCATCAATTGTTACGCAGAGGTTGTAACTTCTCCGGCTTTGGTGGGCTTCAGTACGCACCCGATTACCAACCTGCAAATCATCGGATCGACCTTTATCTCGCACGAAAATGTCGCCGCCAGGATGGGCAGTGTGTCGGGTACTGCCGAGAACTCCTACTTCCAGGGCGCGATTATCGGCATGATGTTCGGAAGCGGTGGGAACGGTAGCCCCAACGCCTTCGTCGCGACGAACAGTACGGTTATCGGACTGGGCGATCCGCTCAACAACCAAGTGGGCTATGGTCTGGTCAACACCAATGGCTCCCTGATGTGGGACGGGGGCGTCATCGCCGCACACGGGCTTGTCGGTTATCCGTTCGGTTCCGCGGACATCACCGCGATCGGCGGTGCACGATTGATCTCTGGTTTTGATGCCATTTCCCTGTTCATCGAGGACACAGTTGTCATTTCTCCAGCGGCGCAAGCTGGCTTGCCGGCGGATGCGTTCGGAAGCTTCAATGGCGGCTCGTTGACGGCCAGCCTGCTTGGGCAGTTACAGGATGGCGATGTGCTTGGGCTGATGAGCCAGGGCAACGGTCCCGACCAGATTGGCATCGCCGGTAGCCAGATCAGTTATGGCGGCGTCGTAATCGGTGTCATCAGTACCGGCGAGGGCTTGTTGCGAATAGATTTTGGCGCGGCAGCAACAGCCGCCGCGGTGCTCGCCGTTTCCAGGGCGATCACCTTCGCCAGCGAGTCGGACACGCCCGCGACCACCCTTCGGCTTCTTGACCTCGTCTTTAAAGACAGCGCGACCGAGGTGGGAAATCTGACGGTCGCGATCGGCGTCCAGCCGGTGAACGACGCGCCGAATATCGATCTGGACGGGGCGGGAGGGAGCCTGGTCGCGGCCTATACTGAACAGGCCGACGCCATCGCGATTGCGCCCGAAGCAGAAATCGCGGACCCTGATTCCCCGACTTTGGCGGGAGGGTCGCTGACCGTTTCGTTTAGCGGCGGTGGCGAACCTGCTGACAGTTTGACAATCCTCAACGCGGGCAACGGCCCCGGCCAGATCAGCGTTGTGGGTTCCGCAATCTTCTTCGAGGGCAGGTTGATCGGCACCGCTTCCGGCGGAGCGAACGGTGCGCCGTTGACTGTGGGGCTGCTTTCGGCCGCGATACCGGCTGCGGTGCAGGCCTTGGCCCGAAGCATTGCCTATAGCAACTCGTCCGACAAGCCAGCGCCGACCAAGTTGGTCGGGTTCGCGCTGAATGACGGGGACGGTGGGACGACGAGTGTAGAAGCGACGATCCAGGTAACCAGTGTCGACGATCCCGGCGTGGCGGTGGATGACGCTGCCCAGACAACCGAGAGCGCAGCGGTCAGGGTCGATGTTTTGGCCAATGATAGCGATCCCGACAGCACGCCGGCGATTGCTCGGATAGACGGCACAAACGTAGCGGCAGGCGAGACGGTCACGATCCAGTCGGGAGCGTTTGTCACGCTCAACGCAGACGGGACACTGCTTTATGACCCGAAGGGCAGCTTCGACCATCTGGGTGCAGGCATCTTAGGACAGGACAGCTTCACCTACAGCCTGGTCGGCGGCGGCACCGCGACGGTCAACGTCACGCTCGAGGGTAGCAACAGGGCACCGGTAGTCGATCTGAATGGCGGGTTGGCAGGGACCGGAATGATTCTGAACTACCGTGAGGGCCAAGGCGTCGCCCTACTCGCTCCCGGCGCGGCGGTCAGCGACATTGACAATCCCGTGCTGAATGGCGGCACTCTGACGGTTGCGCTCACGGCCGGCGGCACGTCGTCCGACCGGTTGGTGCTGATCGATCAGGGCAGCGGTCCGTTCCAGGTCGGCGTAATCGGCGGCAATGTCACTTGGGCCGGCCAGGTCGTCGGGACGAGCACCGGCGGGGAGAACGGCGAGCCTTTGGTGATTACCTTCAACGGGTTGGCGACGACCTATGTCGTAACGATGGTGACGCGCCGTGTCGCATTCGAGAATGTTTCCCAAGATCCGTCGCCGGTGCCACGCACCGTGAGCTTCACGCTGACGGACGGAGAGGGAGGCATCAGCGTCCCGGCCGTTTCAAGGGTTCCAGTCGCCGTCGTGAATAATCCGGGAGTGGCGGCAGACGATGTCGCCCAATCGACTGCAGGCGGAACGGTCACGATTGATGTGCTGGCGAACGACTTCGATCCGGACAGCGCGCTGGCTATCGCGGGGATCGACGGCGCAATCGTGACGGCAGGCCAGACGGTCTTGGTCGCGTCGGGAGCGCGAGTCACACTCAACGCTGACGGAACGTTACGCTATGATCCGAACGGCAAGTTCGATCATCTGAACGGGGGAGCGACCGGGCAGGACAGCTTCACCTACAGTCTTGCGGGTGGCAACACTGCAACGGTCAACATCACTCTGACCGGCAATAGTACTCCCCCGGTGATCGATCTAAACGGTGGGCTGGCAGGGACCGGAATGACCCTCAACTATCGGGAGGGCCAAGGCGTCGCCGCGCTCGCACCCGGCGCTTCGGTCAGCGACGTGGACAGTCCGGTGCTGAATGGCGGCACGCTGACCGTGGCCTTCATCGTGGGTGGCACAGCTTCTGATCGCCTCACGCTGATCGATCAGGGCAGCGGGCCTTTCCAGGTCGGCTTGAGTGGCGGCAACGTCACCTGGGCCGGCCAGGTGGTCGGGACGATCGCCGGCGGCGAGAATGGCGAGCCTTTGGTGATCACCTTCAACGCGCTGGCGACGAGCTACATTGCAACGATGGTGGCCCGGCGGGTCGCCTTCGAGAATGTGTCTGACGACCCGTCGACGACTCCCCGCACGGTGAGTTTCACGCTGACGGATGGCGAAGGCGGCGTCAGCAGCCCGGCCATCTCGACCGTAAACGTCGCCGCGGTGGCGAATTCGGGAATGGCGATGAAAGGCGCGGCGAGTATTGGCGGGGTGGAACAGGGCAAGAATGCCGATCCCGCCAGCTTCTCCGATGACCCGTCGTCGAGTGTCGGCGAAGGTCTCGATCTGCTGGGCGCGGGTATCTTGACCCTGTATCTCGGCGACTTTTCACCAATTCCCGCGCATGGTCGAGACGAGCCTGATAGCTTGAGTTTGGCGGCTTCGGCAGGAGACGGTATCGACCTCCTCATCGGCGGTGGCTGGCTGGCTAGCAACGCGGCCTCGCATTTCGTCTCTACTCTGCTCCCCTTGTCGCACGATCCGCTCGACACAGCGTACGTGTCAATGGGAACGACGGATTTGTCGGTGTAGGGCTCTGCCTCCTCCAAGTCTTGAGACTTGCCGCGACGTCCAAGGCGATCAACTTGGTCGTGCCGACTTTGCTGCTGGCATTGGCGCTCATCGCGGGAGTCCTCACTACCGCGGCCGGCTTATCATGTCATGCTGATCGAGCGACCAGTGATCACCTACCTTCGCAGCGGCCGCAGGGTTGGATTGCTGTTCCAACAAGCAGCCCTTTGCCGGAATGGACGTGGTGCGAAGTCTAGATCAGTTGCCGGACCCCCTCGCGGAAGCTGAAAGTCGGTGACGAAAGGAGCGCCGACATGATCTCGATGTTGGCCAGTAGCGACGGCGTTTGCGCCGCTTCGTCATGCTCGAACGTTGCCTCGCGGCCCACGAGGTCGCCGATCGTTTCACAAGCTTCCTGCAGCGACAGGGCTTGGGGGCCCGCCACATTTATCGCGGCGCTGGCATCGAGCGTGAGCGCCGCCGCGGTCGCTCGGGCCGCATCGTCGACTTGGACCGGATTGAAGCGTAGCCCGCCCGCACCCTGCAGCTTGACGGCTCGGCCTTCCCGTACGCTGGCCACCAGTCGAGGGATCAACATATCCACCTTCTGCCCGCGCCCGTAGATGAAAAAGTAGCGCAACAAAGCGACGGTGAGTTCGCTACGAAAGGGACTGATCAGCTGCTCGGCCGCCTGCTTGCTGGCCGGATAGAAGCCGCTGCCGCCGAGCGGCGAATCCTCGGACAGTGGCGCTTGCGAAGGTGCGTAGACGCTGCCGGTCGAGGCATAGACGAAGTGGCTCGCGCCGCCCCGCAGCGCATGATCGAGCAGCGCCAGCGGTTGCGCCACATTGACCTTGTGCATGTCCCCCGCACCCTCGGGAAAGCTGCGGAATTGCGGAGACTGGGCGAGATAGACGACGCCATCCAGATGCTCTGGATAGAGGCTCCCGGCGAACGGGGCGCTCAGGTCGGCGGCGATACCGCGGACGCCCGCCGGCCACGCCTCCGTGCCGCTGCGGCTGACGGCGAACACTTCGTCGCCCTCGCTCGCGAGCAAAGCGACCAGCCGACGGCCGAGCAGGCCCGTCGCGCCCGTCACCACGATGCGCCGACCGCTCATCTTCCCCCGACCATGGTTTGGTTGCACGAGCCGGGCGATAGAATGCCCGGGTGTGGCGGGCAAGGACCGGGTGGCCACCGGTGCAAGAATGGCTGGCACATCCTGCGCCGCTATGGATAAAGGATCGCGACCAGGCGCCACCAAGCCTTCCTCCGCCCACCCTCCGGACAGAAACGCCGACCATGGATCCGAGACCGACCGAGACGCCCGTGTCTGGCGATTCACCCGCCCCGAAGAAAAGGCGCCTGCGGGCCAGGTTCGCTTATCTCGCCTACCTGCTGATCCTTCGCGCCGAACTTCCGTTCTTCATGCCGATCCGGCGCAAGCTCGTGAATGTCATGCTGGGCCGGCGCCATATCGGGCTGATGGTCTATCCGGATGTGTACATCTCCGACTATCGGAACATCGTGCTCGGCGACCATGTGTCGATCAATCGGGGGTCGCATCTGTCGGGAGCCGGCGGAATAACGATCGGCAACAAGGTCGCGATCGGTCATGCGACCACGATCCTGAGTTCCGAGCACGGCTTCAAGGACCCGTCGATCCCGATTTGCGATCAGCCGCTCACATTGTCGCCGGTCGAAATCGGGGACGATGTCTGGCTCGGCGCTCGTGTCTGCATTCTCGCCGGAGTGAAAATCTCGAACGGCACGGTGGTCGCGGCTGGGGCCGTGGTGACGAAGTCAACGGCCGGCGAGGGATCCATCATCGGTGGCGTCCCGGCACGACTGCTCAAGCATCGGAGCGAATGACCGGCACACCGCTGGACGAGGCGGGGCTTCCCGAGGGCGCTGCACTGGCCCTCACCCGGAGGGTGAGGATGATCACGAAGACAAGATAGACCAGCCCCAGATTGACCGACAGGATGGCCAGCGTCGGCAGGAAATCGAGGGCAAGGAAGTAGCTGAGCGCAAAGGCGAGCAGCTGGCCGCAGATCGTGGCGATGTTCAGGAAGAGCAGCCAGTGCACTTTCTTCAGCACGAAGACCGACGTGGCCAGCGCCATGGAAAGGCTCATCAGGCCGATCATCGGGCTGATCCAGACCAAGGCCTGTCCGGTCTCCGCCCATTCCGCGCCGAGATAGAGATGCGCCAGGGGCGGCGCGAACAGGCAGATGGCAAGCACGACGAAGGCGGAGATCGCGCCCGAACTGATCATGTTGAAGCGATATTCGGGCCAAAAGGTCCCGCGCTCCTGATAGGCCTTGGCGGCCCTTTGAAAAAACACCTGCCCAAGCGCTTCGGTGAAGACCTGCATCGGCAGGATCGCGAGGCGGGCGGCGATGGCATAGATTCCGGCCCTGCCTGTTCCGAACAGCAAGGCGACGAGCGGCGGGGTCAGATTGACGGACAGGGATCCGATCATCGCGCTCGGCACATCGATGGCGATCTGGCGTCGATAGCGCTTGAGCAAGGCCAGCATCCCGCGGCGCGAGGGCGGCTGCCAGACATGCGCCCGCGACACGTTCCATGCCAGCACGGCGCCCTGCATGCCAAAGCCGACGCAATAGCCAAGGATCAGTCCCATGGCGTCCTGCCACAGCAAGCCCAGCGCCAGCTGCGCCGCCACCGCGCAGGTCGTCCGGATGACCACGCCGCTCGCGGTCGCCCGGTACTGCTCCAGGCGCAGCAGGAGCATGGTGGAGGCCGCGCAGAAGCCGGTTAGAAAGACCGCCAGTCCGATCAGCAAGGAAATGCCGGCCGGCCAGCTCTCGCTGGTCAGAAAGCTGGCGACGAACGCGAAGAGGCAGGCCAGCAGGCCACTGATCGCGCTCGCGAAGACGGCCAGCTGGTAAGCGGAGACGAAAGTGCGCTTGCCGACGTTTGGGATCGTCAGCTCCAGCCGCCAGCAGGAAATAATCCCCGGGACCGCGGTGACGGTCACGAAAATGGCGAAGATGCCGAATTCGGGAGGCGCGTAGGTGCGCGCGATCAACGGATAGGAAAGCAGGTTCACCGCCTGAGCGACGATCGTGCCGAGCATCACGATCGAGACGTGGCGCGCATATTTTCGCTTATCCATGCCCCGCCTGACTCGCTGTCCCGGCTGCCGTTTGACCACAGGAAAGCGGTCTAGCGCCAGTGCCCGGCCAGGACCTGCGCGTAGATCTGGCGCTGTGCCTCATCGACCGCGTCCGGATCCATCATCGCAAGCGTCGCCCGGCGCACATTGTCACCCAGGCGGCGGGCACGGGCCGGATCGGCCAGGAGGCGGTCAACCGCGTCGGTGAGAGCGTCGATGTCGCGCGCCGGGACAAGCTCGCCGGTCTCGCCGCTGACGATGAGTTCGCCATGCCAATCGAGATCGTAGGCCGCGATCGGCGCGCCGCCGAGCGCCGCCTCGGCGAGCGCTCGGCCTTTCAGCGGCGACACCACGACCGCCGCCTCGGGAACCACGCGGGCCATCCACTGCTGATCGCGATTGCCGCCGAAGACGATCCGGTCGCCGACGCCCAATTCCCCGGCGCGCTGCTCCAGTTCCGGACGCTGCGGCCCATCGCCGAGAAACAGCAATTTGGCGCGCGGCTGACGATCCTTCAGCTTGCCCATCATCTCGACGAGGTGGTGGACGAGCTTCAGCGGCGTCAGCCGCGAAACGCACAGGATCATCCGGTCTTCCGCCGCGATGCCGAGCGCGCGCAATTCGTCGATAGGCGGATCACGCTCCGCCGGGTCGGCGAAATGACAGCGGTCGAGGAGGTTGCCGAGCCGGAAAATGGCGGTGCGCTCGGGCGGCACATTGTTCGCCAGGACGAAACGCCGATTGTCCTCGTTCTGCACCATCACCATGTCGGCGCTGCGCAGCACGAAGCGCTCGACCAGTTGCTCGACCCAGATTTTCCGGAACAGGCGCGGCATGACCGGCGTGCCCGAGCTTCGCCGCATCTCGGCCGGATTGCCCCAGACGCCGATCATCAGCGGACGGCGGCTCAGCCGGGCGATCAGATAGGCCATCAGCCCGCAATACCAGGCCTCTTCGGAGCGGATGATATCGACCCGCTCCTGCCGCACGATCCTGAGCGCGCGGCGAACGATGCCCGCCTGCGCGATGAGGAAGTTCAGCGGCGCGAGGAGGCGCGGCCAGCGGTAACGCCCGATCTTCCCGTCGATGAAGGTGTGACGCGGCGCCAGGCTGTGCGTTTCGGGCGCGCCGACGCGGGCCAGGGGATCGCTCTCTACGAGACCGGCGAGGGGGTGGATCGTCCAGACGTGATCGAAAAAGCCATCGAGGTCGCGGCCGGTGACGGTCGCGGCATTGCCCCGCTCCATCATCATCCGATGCGTATAGGCCGGGTCGAGAATCAGCATCCGCGGCCGCGGCGGCGCCGGTGACTTCGTCTCGCTCACGCGAAGCTTTTCGTCGGTTCCGCGGCGGCAGCGGGCAGCGCCGCATCCTCATTCTGCAGCCATTGCTCTACGTTGAGCAGCGACCAGATCAGCAGGCGTCGGTTCTGCTCGCCGTCGAGATGCTGGTTGACCAGCCGTTGCACGGTGTCGCGGTCAAGCAGATCGTAGAGGCGAGCGTCGGACGAGAGCAATTTGCGCCGTACGAACTCGATGCTGTCGCCCTTGAACCAGCTGGCGTCGGGCGCGGAGAAACCCTGCTTCTCGGCCTTCGCCACGTCCTCGGGGATGAAACCCGACATGACGTCGCGCAGGATCTGCTTGCCGTCCTTGGTCTTGTTGAAATGGCGCGCTTGCTTCGGGCCCGGCTCATTCTCGTCGATCCGCACGACCTCGGCGAGATTGTTGAGCTTGAGGTGGACGGGGCAGCGCATGGCGAAATCGACCAGATCGTTGTCGAGGAACGGCACCCGGCTTTCCAGACCGTGCGCCATCGACAATTTGTCCTCCACCACCAGCAGGCCGTGAAGGAACGTCTTGCACTCGAAATAGAGCGAGTGGTTGATATAGCCTTCCGGCGAATCCAGGCTTGCGTCGTGATGACGGAAAACGTCGCGGAAGATGTCGCGGGTCTGGACGTCGCCGACCTCGCTCCAGACCGGTGCGAACATCTTCTTCAGCTCGCTATTGTTTACGAGTCGCTGCCAGAAGCCGTAATATTTATCGACATAATCCTCGAAGTCGGTGTTCACGACCGCTCGATAGTAACGCCACGGATAGCCGCCGAAGAGCTCGTCGCCGCCCGCGCCTGACAACACGACCTTGACGAACCGCGAGGCGAGCTGGGCGGCGTAATAATTGGGATAGCTCTGCCCGACCCGAGGCTCCTCGAGATGGGTGGCGAGGCGCGGCATGCACCGTTCCATGTCGCCCGCCTTCAGGACCATTTCATAATGTTCGGTCTTGAAATGGTAGCTCATCGCCTCGGCCTTGGCGCGCTCGTCGAAGCCGAGTTCGATGCCGGAGGCGGATGACAGATCGAAGCCGCAGGTGAAGGTCTTGAGATAGGGGAAGCTGGTCGCGGCGACGGCCGTGATCGAGCCCGAATCCATCCCGCCGGAGAGATAGGAGCCAAGCTCCACATCGGTGATCAGCTGACGGTTGACCGCCTGCCGGAACAGCCGGCCCAGTTCCTCGCGATATTCGGCGTCCGAAGCCGGCTGCTCCGGCTCGCGGAAATGAAAGTCCCAATATTGCTCGCGCACGAGCCGAGGATTGGACTGGCTCAGGTCGAGGGTGGCGAAATGGCCCGCGGGCAGGAGCTTGATGTCCTGATAGAGCGTGCCGTCCGTGAAGATGTTCTGGAACGTGAAATATTCCAGCAGCGCCCGGGCATCGACGCAGCCCTGGAACGCCCGATTGGCGGTGATCGCCTTCTGCTCCGAACCGAAGGCGAACATCCTGCCCTGCTGGGCATAATAAAGCGGCTTGATCCCGTAGCGGTCGCGCGCAAGCAGCAGGCGCTGCTCCTTGCGATCCCACAGGGCCAGCGCGAACATGCCGTTGAAGCGGTTTAGCGCCGACGTGCCCCAGGCGGCGAGCGCGTGCAGCACCACCTCGCTGTCGCAGCGCGAGCGGAACCAATAACCTTCAGCCTCCAGCTCGGCCTTCAGCTCGCGGAAATTATAGATCTCGCCATTGTAGGTGAGCACGTAGCGATGGTCGGCGCTGACCATCGGCTGGTGCCCAGCCGGCGACAGATCGATGATCGCCAGACGCCGGTGGCCAAAGCCGACATGCCCTTCGATCCACTGCCCCTCGCCATCGGGGCCGCGGTGCGCGACCGCATCGGTCATGCGCTGCAGCACCGCCGGCGAGACGGGCTCGTGATCGAGATGGAGAAGGCCGGTGATCCCGCACATGCTTTATTCTACCGCGTGAAGCGCCCGGAGTGACAGGCCTCTTCCGAATGGAGGAAATCGGGCTGGAAGCCGGCCCCCCCCAGCATCTCGACGAATTCCTCGCGGGAGAAGCGATAAGCGTTGGACGGCGCATACCAGTCGAAATTAATCATCTTGGACGCTTCGTAGCCATGCTCCGGATTCCAGAAGCATTTCACGAAGTTCCAGTAGATGAAGCGCTGCAGATCCTGTTTGCCGCCCTTGATGCCGAGCGCGGGCATCTCCGGCACGTCGATCTCGATGTTCAGCTCCGACAGCGTCTTGCCGAGCTTGGTCAACTGGTCGGACAGCGCCCAGATCTCGTCCTTCGACAGCTGCTTGGCATATTCCAACAGATGATCGTCGAGGAGCTGACGGGGCAGCGCCTTCTTGGCATAGACATAGGTGTTGAGCTGGCCTTCGCCGGTTAGGATGCGGGCGAATTCCTTCACCGTGTCGGGCGGGCAATCCGTGTGGTGAAGCACCTGATCGCAGCTAATGAAATCGAAGGTTGCATCCTTGAACGGCGTATCGGCGATGTCGCCCTTCACCGCGACGAAGTTCTGCAAGTGAGCATAGCGCTTGGCCGCGAGCCGGGCGGCGTCGGTGAGATCCATCGCCACCACCGTCGCATGCGGCGCGAGCCGGGCGAACCAGGCGGCCTTGTAGCCCGGACCGCAGCCGGCATCCAGGATGACGGAGCGGGTCTTCAGGAACGCGGCGAAGTCGGCCTCGCTCTCATAGCCGTAGCATTTGAGATACCATTCATACTGGAACAGCTTCCAGCCCTCGGTGTCTTCCGGATCCTGTTCCAGCGTCAGCCACTTTTCCGAGAACGCGTCGTTGGTATGGACCTCGTTGTCCGAACCATCTGGGGTCTCGGTCGCGACCCACAGGCGATCGTCCTGCGGAAGTTCGCGCGCGAACAGTCGCTCGGCGGCCGCCATGTCGTTCACGCGGCAACCTCCAGCGCCGGCCGCCGCGCCTCGACTTCGGCGATATGGTCGCGGCGCCACTCAATCAGCCGCTGCAGGCCGTCCAGCAGTCCGATCTCGGCGGTGAAGTCGATCTCCTCGATCGCCCGCTGAGGATCGCCGATGCGGTTGCGGACCAAAGTGGCGCTGCTGCGCGGCGCATAGTTGACCGGGCGATTGCTGCCGGTCAGTTCCACCAGCATCTCGGCCAGTTCCTTCAGGGAGGTCCGCTTGCCGGTGCCGACATTGTAGAAGCGGTCGGTCGTCGTCGCCTGCATGGCCCGGGCGTTCGCGAGGCCGCAATCCTCGACCGCGACGAAATCGAACGCCTCTGAGCCGTCACCCATCACCGTCGGGCTCTCGCCGCGATCGATGGCGTCGAGCATCTTCATGATCACCGCGATGTAGGCACCCTTATAGTCCTGCCGCGGGCCATAGACGTTCATGTAGCGCAGGCCGACATAATCGAGGCCGTAGCGATAATGGTAGGCGCGCAGCATCGCCTCGCCGCAGATCTTGGTGGCGCCATAGAAATTCTGATTGTTGAACGGATGGTCCTCGCCCATCGGCTCGGTCACAGCATCGCCGTAAACGGAGGCGGAGGAAGAATAGACCAGCCGCTTCACGCCCTTGCGGACGCAGGCATCCATCACGTTGAAGGTACCGCGGACGTTCACGTCGAACGCGCTCTGCGGAAATTCGTGGCACTGGAGCAGCCACAGGGCCGCGAAGTGGAACACGCCGTCGGCGCCGTCCAGCGCGGCGTCGAGGATATCGGCCTGCAGGATGTCCCCGCCAATATCGAAGATCCTAACGCGCGGATCCTTCAGCGCGTCGGCGAGATTCTCGGTCCGACCGCGGACGAAATTGTCGTAGATGACGATTTCCCGGACATCTTCCCTGAGCAGGCGGTCGGCGGTGTGCGATCCAATCAACCCCGCGCCCCCGACGAGCACAAGCTTGCTTCCTTGAAGGTTCATCGAACTCCGCCTGTCTAAATATTAGCTCGGGAGGGCCGCAGCGGCGCTCCTCGCATAGGTCGGCCCGCCTTAGTCGTCCCGCCGCGAGCGGTCCAGATGTACGGCCGCCTTTTTACTTCGCGACGGTGGAGAGGAGACTTGGCCGATCGCGGCTGGCTTACGTGATCGAAGCGGGCGACTTTTCGATGAACGCGTCCACGACATGGCGCGCGAGCGGGAACGAGCTGGTGAAGGCCGGAGAGATTGCGTTGATGATGTGGGTCGAAGACGGCCCCTGTTCCACGACGAAATCGGTGACGAGCCGGCCGGTCCGGCGATCGAGCATTTGCGCCCGGATGCCGACCTTGTCGCAGGGCAGGAGGTGCTCCGCCTTGAGCCGCGGCAGCAAGGCCCGTCCCGCTTCCGCGAACCAGCGGCGGAAATAGCGCCGTCCCTCCTGCCAGGCGAGCCGGCGGAAGCCGTCCTGGCCGGACGCATATTGGGAGGCGATCAGTCCGAGGATCCGCCCCAGCTCGCGCGGCGCAACGCCCTGCCAGCCGCGATAATTCTCCCGGGCGAAGGCGGGAACGGCGGTCGGGCCGACATAGACCGTGCCGTCGATCGCCGTCGTCGTGTGAATGCCCAGGAAGGGCACGCGCAGGTCCGGCACGGGATAGACGAGATGCTTGATCGCTAGGCCCGCGGCCGGATCGAGCTTCCAGTAAATCCCCTTGAACGGCAGCATCGTATAGTCGCGGCCGACGCCGAAACGCTGGGCGACGCTGTCGGCGTGAAGACCGGCCGCGTTGATCGCATGGCCATAGGCGATCGTCTCGCCGCCGAATTCCAGCGTGCGCCGCTCCGCATCGACGGCGCCCAGCGCGCCACCGCAAAGCAGTTCGATCCCGGCCACTCGAACGTCGTCGAGGATCGAGGCGAAGACCGCGGCCGAACTGACCACCGAGGTGATCGGCACGAACAGCGCCTGGCCGGTGACGGAGCGGGTCTCGGGCTCGATTCGGCCGAGCTGCGCCGAATCGAGCCATTCCGTGGCGACGCCATTGGCCGCCCCCCGCGCCTCCAGCACATCCAATTGCGGACCGTCTTCCTCGCGCACCGGTACGAGCACCTTGCCGATCCGGTTCAGCGGCAGCCCCCGCTCCTCGCAATAGGCCATCATCTCCAGGCAACCCTGCCGGCACACCTGGGCCTTCAGCGAGTCCGGCGGATAATAGATGCCGCTGTGCAGGACGCCGCTGTTCCGGCCGCTCGAATGGCGGCCCGGCTCGGGCTCCTTCTCCAGCACGACGATTCGCGCCGAACCCGTCCGCCGCTTCAGCTCGATCGCGATGGTCAGGCCGACGATCCCGGCGCCGATCACAACAAAGTCCGCGTTCTTCACCCTCGACCTCGTTTCAGCGCTCGTCTGCTAGCAACAGGGCAGTCAATGGTCGCAATGTTGCTGCCAATCTCTCGTCGCACATCAGAGCGACAACGTGACCGCATGGGCCGCGCGACCGAGTCATTCGCCAAGGGGTTAGAGGGCTTCTAGAACGCCGTTACGCCTTCCTCGACCCGCAGTCGGTCCGCCTCCGCCATCATCTCGACCAGCTTGGCAAAATGCACAGACCGCTTCCAGCCAAGCTTACCCTCCGCCTTCGCCGGATCGCCGATGAGAAGGTCCACCTCAGCCGGACGATAAAAGCGAGGATTGACCTTGATGACCGATTTGCCAGTGGCCTCGTCAATCCCGACCTCGTTCTCGCGTTCGCCGGACCAGCGTATCTTACGGCCGTAATGAGCGGCGACGCCCTCAACAAATGATCGAATCGAATTTGTCTCGCCGGTCGCTAGCACATAGTCTTCCGGCTCGTCGGCCTGCAGCATTCGCCACATGCCCTCGACATAGTCGCCAGCAAAACCCCAGTCGCGCTTTGCGTCAAGATTCCCAAGCTCCAGGCATTCACGCTTGCCGGAATAGACTTCAGCTAGCCCTAACGTGATCTTTCGAGTCACAAACTCGCGGCCCCGAAGCGGCGATTCATGATTGAAAGCAATCGCCGAGCAGCAAAACATGCCGTAACTCTCACGATAATTAGTCATCATCCAGTGAGCGAACAGCTTAGCGACGCCATAAGGACTGCGCGGATAGAATGGCGTGCTCTCAAGCTGTGGAATGGCTTGAACCTTACCGAACATCTCGGACGTGGATGCCTGAAAGAGTCTGGTCCTGCCAGGATTCTCGCGCAGCACTTCAAGAATGTGGAGGGGGCCCATCGCGTCAGTTTGCGAAGTATAAATGGGTTGCTCGAACGAGGTCCCCACGAAGCTTTGAGCGGCGAGATTATAGAGTTCGTCGGGCTTGATATCATTGATACGGCGGCGGACATTCGAGAACTCGATCAAGTCGAAATCGTGCAACGTGATCCTATCGAGGACCTTCAGTTCGCGTAGACGACCGAGATTGTCGACACCGACCCGCCTAACGCCGCCGTGAACCTCGTAGCCCTTGTCGAGTAAGAGTTTAGCGAGGTAAGCCCCGTCTTGACCGGTGACGCCGGTGATAAAAGCAGTCTTTGACAAAGTTCCCTCCAAATTAGAATTTTGTTGATCGGTAAGTCCGCCGAACGCAGTCTTGTTTAGACCTCAACATTCCTGTTAGCCGGTCCATGAGTTGGCGTCAGACCAGCCTGCTCTCGATAAACCTGAAGCATCCGGTCGGCCGTCTTTCTCCAAGAAAATTCGGCGAGCCGCTTGTTTCCCTTGGCGATTAGGGATGTGCGCAGGTCCGGGTCTTGCGTAAATCTCAGTAGAACCTCGCCGATCTGATTAGTGTCGAGCGGATTGAAGTAGAGGGCTGCATCACCTGCAACCTCTGGAATTGACGTTGTGTTCGAACAAAGAAGCGGCACGCCATGATGAAAAGCTTCAAGTGCTGGAAAGCCGAATCCTTCCATCAACGACGGAAATACGAAGGCATCTGCCTTAGCGTAGTGCCGGACGACATCTGCAGTGGAAAGATAGCCTGTGAACAACACGCGCTCTCCACTCGCATTTATCGCCTCTATGGTGGCCGCCATGCTAGGCGACATGTTCTTTGCCTTAGAACCACCTATCACTAAGATTTGATCTCGAGGAAGGCTATCCAGAACACCATGAAAGGCAGAGAGTAGCCGCTCGAGATTCTTGTGCGGGCGTGGAGCGCCCAGATAGAAAAAGTATCGGCGACCAGGGTACGGAGAGGCGCTGCTGCTAGCCTTTTCGTCTTTTTGATCTAAAATATGCTCCCAACCTAGGTGAACAACCTCTACTTTTTGCATCTGGCGAGGCGTCGCTTTGAACAACAGAGCGAGTTCGCGCCGAGTATGGTCGGAATCGGCAACGATGCGACCTGCCTTGCGAAGGCAGGATTTAATCACGCGGGTTAGATACGCGACAGCGAGCAACCGCGCGCCTGGGACCCCGCCCGGGTTATGGAAGACCCGTTTAAACGTCACATCGTGGATCGTGCAAATACCTCCCTTAAGGGCAATCGGATACTGATTGGATGTGACGTGGACGAGGTCGAACTCCTTGCCACGACGCCTGAGGAATTTCATCCAAGTCCAATCGCGGCGAGGACCAATTGGCGCCAGCTTTTCCTCAATCAATCGAAAGGGCCGTCCCTCAATAGCATCAAAAAAATCGGGGCGGTCTAAGTTTGGAGTGAAGACTACTGAGATATCGAATTCAGAGAAGCTTTTTTCTGGCAAATGCTTTAGAAGATTGATGATATAGTTCGAAAGCCCGTCAACCACTGGTGTGACCGTACTGGCGTCAATGAGCAAACGGGGCTTTCGCAGTTCGCCAGTCACGAGGCGCGACCTAAGGCTAAGGCATCGCGCAGATAGCGCACACTTGGTGGCTGCGCCGGCTGGAACGGACTGAGATAGAAGCGATAGGGCTGGTAAAGCTGCTCGACGCTCAGATCCGGGAAATGCTGCGCCAGCGCGCCTTCGACGAAGAAGGCGTTGATCCCCGGAATGTTGCAGGTGACCAGCCGGTAGCCATGCGCGGAGAAGGCATCGACGAACGCCTGCAGGCTCGCGCCCATATAGTCGGTGCCGTCCCAGACATGATCGTCGGCATAGGCGCTCGCGACGCTGAGCGGCGGCGGGAACTTGCCATGATATTCGACGCAGACGACTCGCGGCCGGGCGCCGCTGCCGAGCAATTCGCCGAGCACATGGACGTCGTTGCCATCGATATCGAGGCTGAAGAAGTCCACGTCCTTCACACCGACGAAGGACGCCGCTCGATCATAGAGTTCACGAATGTTGCCGCGCTTCACGAACGAATTGATCGCCTGGAACCGGCCCGGAAATTCCGTCCCGCCGAGCGCCGCGTCGATCTGCTTCACATAGGCTGCACTGCCCTCGACCCAGGCCCCGCGCCAGCCCTTCAGCAACAAATAGAGGCTGTTGCACTCGATGCCGGTCTGCACGCCGATCTCGAAGAAGGTCATGCCGCCGCCGATGCGCCGGAAGATCTCCTCGATGATCCCGTCCTCGTCGGTCTGCGAATAGACCTTGAAGCCCGCGCCGGCGACATTGCCGGGGCTCTTCGCCTCGGTCAACGCCTGCAGGGCGCGATATTCCGCGGCCTGCGCGATCGCCGTGCCCTTGCGCAGTTCGTGCGCGCCCGAGAACATCTGGAAGCGGGGACTGAGCCGCTTCATCAGCGCCTTCACCATACGAGGCGGAATCCTTTGCTGTGAGGCGCCCGCCATAAAGCGCGCCGCCGCTTTTGCCAGTCTCAAAGTCCGTTCATGCCGGTCGCCAGACCGCCCGGCTCTCGCCGCCCGAATAAGCGACGACAAGCTGCGCCTCGGGGCTCAGCGAAAGCGCGGCGTCGCCGTCCAGGCGCGATGCCGTCAGCGGAACCAGCGGCTCCCCGTCGAGCAAGCCATCACCCGCCAGCGGAAGCAGCCAGAGCGGCTGGCCGCTGGATGCGGCGAGGGTGCCCATAGTGGCTCCCTCGAGGCGCTCGACTTGGAAGGCAGCCCCCCCGGCGAGACGGACATGGTTCGGGCCGAGCATTTGCGTCGGGGCCGAGTCCGGCGCCGGCCCCAGATCCGCCACCGCCACTGCATCGTCGAGTTGGAGCGGGCGAGGGCGGCCATAGTCGTACAGGCGGTAAGTGAGATCGAGATTCTGCTGGATTTCGGCCAGGCTGAGGCCCGGGCCGATGGCGTGGATGGTGCCGGCCGGAGAATAGAGCACGTCACCCGCCTGCACGGTGCGCCAGTCTAGCAGCCGTTCGATCGAGCCGTCGAGCGCCGCTTCGCGCAACGACGTGCGCTCCATAGGCTCGAGGAGCCCGAAAGCGATGCACGCTCCCGGTTCGGCGGCGAGAATCAGCCATGCCTCATCCTTGCCGCGTGCATGGCCCCGCACCCGCGCCGCCGCATCATCCGGGTGGACCTGTACGGACAGCTTTTGCGAAGTGAAAAGTAGTTTCAGGAGCAGCGCCGCATCGGCGCCGTCCGGATTGTCGAAGATCACTTCGCCGATATTCTCCGCGCTTTCCGGGCCATAGGGCGCAGGCAGGTCTCGTCGTCCCCACGGCTTGGCGACTAAACGTGGCTGAAGCCGAATAGTGGTCATCGGCTCACCTTCTTCCCTCCCGCCTTGCTGGTCAACCGGCCGCCTTCGGTCTAGGCGAGCGCTCATGTGCGGCATTTCCGGTCATATCGACAGCGAGGGGCGGCGCTCCGGCGACGCGAACAAAAAGCTTGCCCGCGCCATGGCCGACGCGATCCGCCATCGCGGGCCGGACGGTTCCGGCGTCTGGGGCTACGAAGCGGCGGGGCTGTGGCTCGGCCACCGGCGGCTGGCGATCGTCGATCTGACCGAGTCCGGCGCGCAGCCGATGGCGACCGCCGACGGCCAGGGCCACATCAGCTACAATGGCGAGGTCTACAACGCCCCCGCCCTGCGCCCCGAACTGGAGCAGGCCGGCTTCGCCTTTCGCGGCCATTCCGACACGGAAGTGATCATCAATGGCTGCCGTCTGTGGGGCGTGGCCGAGACGGCCCGGCGCATCTGGGGCATGTTCTCTTTCGCTTATTGGGACCGGAGCGAGCGCAAGCTCTGGCTGGTCCGCGACCGGCTGGGCAAGAAGCCGCTTTACTGGTTCCGCCAGGGCGGCAGCTTCGCCTTTGCCAGCGAACTCGCGCCGTTATTGCTCCACCCGGAAGCGCCGCGCGACATCGACCGCGATTCGGTCGCCGAATATCTGCGCACCGGCTATGTCGCCGCGCCGCATTCGATCCTGGGCGGGATCACTAAGCTCGAGCCGGGGCATCTGCTCTGTTATTCGCCCGACAGCGGCGACATCCGCATCGAGCCTTATTGGGACCTGGCCCAAGAGGTCGCCCGCGCCCATGCCGATCCGTTCGCGGGAACGCCGGAAGAAGCGGTGGACGAGGCCGAGAGGCTGCTCGACGACGCCACCCGCATCCGCCTGATGTCCGACGTGCCCTTGGGCGCCTTCCTGTCCGGGGGGATCGATTCGTCGGTGGTGACGGCGCTGATGCAGCGGCACAGCAATGGCGCCACCCGCACCTTCTCGATCGGCTACACCAATCGCGACTATGACGAGGGCGAGGATGCGACGCGGGTCGCCAAGCATCTCGGCACCGATCACACGAATTTCGTGCTGGAGCCGTCGGACGCGCTGGCGGTGGTGCCGGAGCTGCCGCGAATCTTCGACGAGCCCTTCGCCGACGCCTCGCAAATCCCGACCTTCATGGTCTCCAAGCTGGCCCGCGCGCATGTGACCGTGGCTTTGACCGGGGATGGCGGCGACGAGGTGTTCGCCGGCTACAACCGCCACGCCGCCGCCGGGGGCCTGCTCGGACGACTCGGCAAGCTGCCGCGGCCGGTCCGCTCGGTCATGGCGCGCAGCATGACGGCGCTGTCGCCGAACAATTGGCAGAAGCTTGCGAAGGTGATTCCGGCCAGCAAGCGGCCCCGCGCGTTCGGCGAGAAGCTCCACAAGCTCGCGCCGCTGCTGCGGCTGGAAGGCCGCGAGCAATATCGCCGCGTGTCCAGCATCTGGCACGACCCCGCCGCATTCGCGCTGGGCGGCGCCGAGCGTCCGAACGCGATCGATGTCGAACGCGCCGCCGATCTGTTTCACGACCGGGTCGAGGAGTTCCGCTTCCTCGACCTGATGACCTATCTGCCGGGCGACATCCTGACCAAGGTCGACCGCGCCTCGATGGCGGTCAGCCTCGAGACACGCGCGCCGCTCCTGGACCATCGCCTGGTCGAGTTCAGCTTCCGCGTGCCATCGTCGGTGCATCTGCGCGAGGGCAAGACCAAGTGGATACTGCGCCAGATCCTCGAACGCCACGTGCCGCGCGAATTGTTTGACCGGCCCAAGATGGGCTTCGGCGTCCCGGTCGAAAGCTGGCTGCGCGACGATTTGCGTGACTGGGCCGAGGATCTGCTCAGCGAGCGCAAGCTGAAGGATCAGGGCCTGGTCCGGCCGGAGCCGGTGCGAGCGCTCTGGACCGAGCATCTCTCGCGCCGCGCCAATGTCCAATATGCGCTCTGGCCGGTGCTGATGCTCGGCGCCTGGTATGATGCGCATCGCGAGACCCTGAGCGCCGCGCAGACCGCCCGGGCGGCCTAGCTTTTCAGCGCGCGCTTCGTCGCTCGGCGGGCGCGGAAGCGGCGAAGGCCGGCGCCGGGCGCGAAGCTTTCGCGATACCAGTCGAACAGCAGCATCCCGCCTTGCTCGTTCAGCGTGTGCGGACCGCTGACGCCTGCTAGCCCGAGATTGCCGATCGGCCGCTCGCGATATTCGCTCGCAGACAGGGTCTCGATCTCGAACGCCCGCAGACCATCGCCATAACCGCCTTCGAAATCCTGGCCGAGGCGGATCAGGCGTTCGCCGTCGCGAAGGATGCTGCCGCCCATCCGCCCGCCGCGCGGCGACACCAGGATCGGGCTGGCGGGATGGAGCTCGAACGGCGCGTCGAGCGCCGGCGCGCTCCACAGATAGAGTACGTTCGCGCCGACATCGTTCAAATTACCGAACAGATAGACGCGGCCGTTGTGGGCGAGGAGCGTCGGATCTAGCAGGGTCCGGCCAGTGGGTAGGTCCAGCGCGAAGGCCGGAACCAGCTTGTTGCCCTCGCTTCGGAAGGCGGTGACCGGCAGCCATGAAGCGGTTTCCGGGATCACCAATTGCTCCGCGCCATCCCCGAACGTTGCCGGATAGGAAAAGTGCCCGCCAAAGACCGATACGCGGCGGTGCAGTTCGTCCTCGATCAGCACAAGCTCGCCCAGGCCCGTGCGGCGGCTCAGCGCCTCGACCAGCAAGCCCGGCGGACGGCTGCTGAAGAACGGATCGGCATAGAACGTATATTGGGACGCCGTTTCGATGGTCTGCCACCCGTCCTGGCCGGGGAAAGGCGTGGTCCCGAACAGAGCGGCGGCGCCCCCCGATGGCGCGAGCGCAAGGGAAACCTGCCACCTTTTTTCGTAAAAATCGCTATAAATGAGCAGGCCAGCCTTTTTGCGCGCCATGCGCAGGGCGAATCCCGCCACCGCCCAGTTCGACGGTAGCTGGCAATTGCGGCCGTTACTGGGCTTGTCGAGACTTACGCCCGCAATCGCGTTGCGGATCGCCTGATTGATGATCAGCGGCGAGTGGCGATAGCATTCGACGAGCGTCGCCTTGTAGCTGTGCGCATGCACCTTCGTTTCGGCGAAGGCGACGACGCGGCCCGCGTCGAGCTTGTTGCCGATCACCTGGACGATCTGGCCCATCACGCCCTTGCCGTCCGCCGTCTCCCAGAAGCCCGCCGGACGGCCGCGATAATGATCGGGGTCGCCATGATGATAAGACAGGATCGGCGTGGGCAAGTCCTCCGCCGGTGGCACGTGCAGCAGGCCGAGGCCGAATTTCAGGATGACGTCGAAGCCGCCGTCGCGAAGCTGGGCGATGATCGGCGCGGGCAGACGCTGCCAGACGCCGTCATATTCGCTCTCGAACTCGACCGTCGCGGCGATGCCCTTCGCGCCGGCGCCGACCGGCACGGATCCACTCTCCGGGTTGCGGACGCTCAGCAGGTTCAGCGCGTAATAGAGACCGTGCCGCACCGCCTGCTTGCGGCGATGCGTGTTGGTGCAGGAAAACACCGTGACCGCGTCGCAGTCTTCGACCGCGTCCAGCGCGTCGCGGGCGAATTTCTGCACCTGTCCCGCATCCGCGAAGACCGCGACCTTGAGAGGCTTCACCTCGAACCGGCGCCCGGTCAGCGGCCGCTGACGTTGGTGTCGATGCGCACGACATTGTCGGGCGCGGCGGGCGCGAGCTCGGGCTCCTCGAGCGCGCCATGATCCGGCGCGATCAGCTCGCTCAGTTTCGCCCGCACCGCCTTGGCGTCGAGCGCCGCCACCGACCGCCGCAGAGCGTCGAGATGGCCCTCCAATTGCGGCAACGTCATCGAGCTTTCGCGCGCCATCTGGATGCCGGGATGCGCCGTATCCTGCGTATCCTCGCCGACGAACAATTCCTCGTAAAGCTTCTCGCCCGGCCGGAGCCCGACATATTCGATGCCGATGTCGCCCAACGGGTTCTTCTCGTCGCGGACGGTCATGCCCGACAAAGTGATCATGTTGCGGGCAAGGTCGGCGATCTTCACCGGCTCGCCCATGTCGAGCACGAACACCTCGCCCTTGTCGGCCATGGCGCTGGCCTGCAGCACCAATTGCGTCGCCTCCGGAATCGACATGAAGAAGCGGGTGATGTCCTGGTGGGTGACGGTGACCGGGCCGCCCGCCTTAATCTGCTCGCGGAAGCGCTGGACCACCGAGCCCGAGCTGTCGAGCACGTTGCCGAAGCGGACGATGCCGTAGCGGGTCGCGCAATCGGCGCGCTCGGCGAAGGCCTGGACGATCAGCTCGGCGACCCGCTTCGAAGCCCCCATCACACTCTTCGGCCGCACCGCCTTGTCGGTCGAGATCATGGTGAAACGGGTCAGCTTCGCCTCATGCGCCGCGCGCGCGAGCACCCAGGTGCCGAAGACATTGTTGTCGACGCCGATCACTTCATTCCCCTCGAGCAGGGGGACATGCTTGTAGGCGGCGGCGTGATAGATGGTGTCGATGCCGTGCGTGGCGATGACCCGGCGAACCAAAGGCTCGTTCAGCATCGAGCCCATTTGCGCGGCGAGCAGCGGCCGGTCGATCGCCGGCAGCTCGTCCATCGCTGCCAGCAATTCCTGCTCGATGCGATAGAGCCCGAATTCCGAATGATCGAACAGCACCAGCTTGCGCGGCCGGGCGCGCAGCACCTGGCGGCAGATTTCCGAGCCGATTGAGCCGCCCGCGCCGGTCACCAAGATGGTGCGCGCAGCTACCGCCTCCCCGATCAGCTGGCTCAGCGGCTCGACCGTCGTGCGGCTGAGCAGATCGCCCACGTCGATCGGCCTCAAATCGCTGATCGTATAGCGTCCCGACAGGATCTCCTCGGGCGCCGGAATGGTGCGGACCTGCAGGTTGAGTTCGGTCAGCCGGGAGATGGCGGCGAGCCGCTGGGTGCGGGTGGCGCGCGGCAAAGCGAGCAGCACCTCCTCGATCTCCATCGTGCGGACCAGCTCGCCAAGGGCGATGGGCGAATAGATCGGCACGCCGGCGATCATCTGCCCGTGCAGCTTGGGATCGTCCTCGATGAAGGCGACGAGGTTGACGTCGCCGCGGCCGCGGATCGACTGGGCGAGGCTGACGCCGGAGGTGTTGGCGCCATAAATGGCAACCGCGCGGCCGTCGCGTCGGCCCTTCGCGGTGCCGCCCTGCCAAGCCAGTTCCAGCAGCAGCGACATCAAATAGCGGCCGAGGAACATCAACAAAAAGGCAAAGACGCAATAGATGATGCCAACCGAGCGCGGCACCATGATCTCGATCCCGCCGACCATGATATCTGGCTGGATCAGGAATATCATGATCACGAAGCTCGCGGATGCGACGCCGGCAGCAGCGAAGATGCGGCCCACCGCTCGCATGTCGAAGTAACGCAGCACCAACTGGTAGACGCCGAGCTGGCGAAGCGTGATGATGCCGGCGCAGATCGAGACGAAGGCCGCCGCCATCATCACCGTGTCGGTCGGGAAATAGAGATTGCCGAGCCGGGCCGTGAAAGCGGCCCAGAGCGCGATCGCCATCGCCGCGAAGTCGAAGACGATCAGGATGAGGTTCTTGCGACCCCGGTCCAGCATCGTTGCGCGTTTGACGGCGTTCAGCATTTTTTACCCCTTGCCGGTGGCGCTGTTGCGCTCAACCGATCACGTCCTTGATGATAACGGCGAGCCGCTCGGCCCGTCGCTCAACCAGATCAGTACGCAGCGTCGGATGAACCTCGACCATCAGCGCATTGCCGCTCAGCCGCTGGGCGACCGGACAATCCGGCTTCGGGAGATGGGCGAAGGCCTCTTCGCGATACATTTCGCTGCACGAGCCGGAGAAGAGTTTCAGTCCTTCGGCGGCCGCCTGCTGCAGAATCTGCGCGCGCAACCGTGCGGCGTCGGCCTCCGGCGCGTCGAGATAAAAATAGAATTTGTAGAAAGCGTGGCGCAGCCGGGCCTCGGGCAGCGGCACGGACAGGCCCGCAACCGAGCTCATCTGTTCGGCCCAGATCGCTGCATTGCGGGTCCGCGCTTCGGTCCAGGCGTCGAGCTTGGCCAATTGGGCGAGGCCGATCGCCGCCTGCGGTCCGGTCAGCCGCCAATTGGTGCCGACCATGTCGTGCACCCATTTGAACGCGCCGGGATTGGTCGAAGGCGCCGCCATCTTCGCGCGGTTCTTGCCATGATCCTTGAACGACCAGGCCCAGGCCGCCGCCGCCTCGTCGCGGATCGAGACGTAGCCGCCCTCGCCGCCGGTCGAGATGATCTTGTCCTGGCAGAAGGAGAAACAGGCGGCGTCGCCGAAATCGCCGACGCTGCGGCCGCCGATCGTCGCGCCATGCGCCTGCGCGCAATCCTCGATCACCTTGATCCCGCGCGGGGCGGCCAGCGCCATCAGCCCCTCGATATCGGCGGGCCAGCCGGCGAGATGGACGGGGATGATCGCCTTTGTGCGGTCGGTGATCAAAGAGGCGACCGTGGCGGGCGAGATATTGCCGCTGTCCGCTTCGACATCGGCGAAGACCGGGGTCGCGCCCAGCAACATCACGCAAAAGGCCGAGGCGACGAACGAGCGCGGAGTCACGATCACTTCGTCACCGGGGCCGATGCCGAACGCCTTGAGCGCCAGCTCCAGCGCGAGCGAACCATTGGCCAAAGCGATGCCCGGACCGCCGCCGAACTTCGCCTCGCAGGCGCGCTCGAAGGCGAAGACGTCGGGGCCGGTCCATTGATTGACCTTGCCGGAGCGCAACACGCGCGCCGCGGCTTCGATCTCATCAGCGGCGAATGTGGGCCATGCCTCGTCCGCACGGGGCGACAAATCCTCCGGCGGCGTCGACAGGACGCTCGCTCCAACACTGGTCGCGACGCTCACGGACTTCCCCGAAAATTGCTCGGGCGCCCTTACTCCGATTGCCCGCTCAAGGGAAGCGCGGGCGGCGGCGGCGGTGGCGAGCCCATGAATTCGCTCATCGTCGCTTCCCCCTCCGCACTGATCCCGCGCGGGCGGACGATCTGCCAGGCCGTCATGGCCATGATCTTGAGGTCGAGCCAGAAGGAGCGGTTGTCGACATACCAGCTATCGAGCGCGAATTTCTCTTCCCAGCTCAGCGCATTGCGGCCGTTGACCTGGGCCCAGCC
Organism: Pseudomonadota bacterium; assembly: GCA_023424095.1. Taxonomy (GTDB): domain Bacteria; phylum Pseudomonadota; class Alphaproteobacteria; order Sphingomonadales; family Sphingomonadaceae; genus Allosphingosinicella. The sequence continues at coordinate 33,232 of JAFAEG010000111.1, forward strand.
GGTCAGGCCGGGACGGACGTCGTGCCGCCGCGCCTGCTCGGGCGTGTAGCGATCCAGATATTGCATGAGCAAAGGCCGCGGGCCGACCAGGCTCATCTCACCCTTCAGGATGTTCCAGAGCTCCGGCAGCTCGTCGAGGCTGGTGCGGCGCAGGAATTTGCCGGTGCGGGTGAGCCGCGCCGCATCCGAGGCGACGCCGCCGCCGCTCGTATCGGCGCGCATCGTGCGGAATTTCAGCATGTCGAACGGCTTGCCGCCGCGGCCCGGCCGGTTCTGCCGGAACAGGATCGGCGAGCCCATGCTGATCCGCACCGCCAGCGCGACGATCAGGAGGACCGGCGACAGCAGGATCAGCGCCAGCGCCGAGACGAGGATGTCGAGCAGCCGCTTCACAGCCCCGCCGCCGCGAGGATCGCATCGTTGACGCGATGCACGTCGAACTTCTCTTCCGCGATGCGGCGCGATTCCTGCCCCATGCGATCCGCCAGCTGCGGCTCGGCGATCAGGCGCTCCATCGCCGCTGCCAGCGCCCCGGCGTCACGGACCGGCACCAGCAGGCCGTTGACGCCATCGACCACGGTTTCGCGGCAGCCCGGGACATCGGTGGTGACGATCGGCCGGCCCATCGCCATCGCCTCCAGCGAGGAACGCGGCGTGCCTTCGCGATAGGAGGGCAGGACATAGACCCGCGCCGCGGCGATGGCCGGGCGCACATCGTCCATCCGGCCGAGAAATTCGACCGCGCCGGCCCAGCCGTCCACCTCTGCCTGAGTCACCCCGTCCGGCGAAGGATCGAGATAGCCGACCAGCTGGAAGCGCGCTTGCGGATGCTTCGCCTTCACCAAGGCCGCGGCCGCGGCATATTCGCGCACGCCTTTGTCGCCGAGCAGCCGCGCGATCATCAGGAAGATTGGCGCCTCGGCCAACGGCGCGACTTCGAAGCGGGCGAGGTCGATGCCCGAGCCATTCACCACCGCGGCATCGTCGCGCTTGAGGATGCCCGCCGCCCGGAAGAAGGCGCGATCGTCGGGATTCTGGAAGATGACGGACGAGGCTTTCCGCAACGCGCGCTTGTACAACAGGGTCGCGACGATCCGGCTCACCCGGCGCTTCAGCCCACCGCCCTCGGTGAAGGCAAAGCCCAGGCCGGTGATCAGGGCGACGATGTTGGGCACCTTCGCGCGCGCCGCGGCGAGCGTGCCGAGCGTGACCGGCTTGATCGTGTAGGCGATCACCGCCTGCGGCGCGATCTGGCGGAATGCGGCCTCCAGCGCGCGGATGGTGGCCATCGTCGCGGTCGGCGACATGCTGGCATTGTCGAGGGCGATTTCCTGCGGGGTCGCGCCGAGCGCGCGGACGGCGGCATCGGTGTCGGCGTCGATCCGCGGCGCCATCGCGATCACGTCATAACCGCGCCGCACCAGTTCGGCGATCAGTGGCCCGCGAAACAGGATCAGAGATGGTGCATAGGAGCCAAGGACGATGACCGTTGGGATTTCGGTCACGCTGGCATTGGGCGCCTCTGCCGCGAACGGGCCGACGCCCCGATCTTGCTGGTCGCGACCAACGCGCAGAAGATGGTCAGGATCGCGGGCATCATCATGACCTTTTGTCGCAAACCGAGCCCCACATTATAGTAGGTGATCGACAGCATCATCGCCACCAGAAACGCGAAAAAGACCGCGAAGCGGACCACCAGTGTGCCGCGGAACAACGTCTTCAACCAGCTGAGCCGATAGATGAAATAGCCAAAGATGCCCACCAGCACGAGATTCTCGAACGACGCGATCAGCGCTTCCGCGCCTGCGACATCGAAGAACAAAGGGCGGAACAGTAAGCTAAGAATTGCGAGCGGAAGAGACAATCCGGCTGCGGCCGTCGTTCCTTCCATCCGTGCGCCTGCGCTCGATTGACGCGACAAGAAGTCGCCGACGGCCTGAGCGCTGCCAATGTCGATTCGGTAAGTGTCGTACAGCGTGCCGGCGACCACCATGATGCCCACGACGGCAAGGCCAGCGAGGGCCAATTTGGCAAATCCTTTCGTTTCGCGATCGAGCAGTATCGCCGCCGCCAGGCTCGCAACGGCAAGAATGGCGATGTGCGGACGAAACAAGGTCATAATGATGACACCAAGAGCGAAGGTGAGCCAGCGCTGGCGGATCCTGATGGTCGCCCAAGCACACATCGCGCCTCCCAGGAATAGGAAGCCATCCTTGCCGATAAAGGCAGTCCAGAAATGCAGGCCGGGCAGAAACAGCAGCAGCAGCAGCTTCGGATCGAATCCGACGCGCGCCTGGCCGTGAATGTCCTCAAATACCCGCATCAGATAGACGGCACCCCAGGTGCCCGATGCCTGAAATATGAGAAAATAGTCGAGATACGTGCCACCAAAATTCTCTTTAAGACTCTGCACGGCCCAGATCACAAATTGTGTGTTGAGGCCGAACCCGCGATCGTAGAAGCGATAAGGGTCATAATAATAAAGGGCGGCATCGGTCGTCCCAGTTTGTGCCCATTCGTGAAAATAGATTGCGGTCGCCGTCTGCAGCGCAGCCAGCAGTAACGCCACACTGATCTTGGAAATACCGCGCTCGCGACCCGCTATCAAGAATATGGCGGCGAAACCGAGCACGATCCCGACCCAACCTACGAAGGTAATCGGCATCATTCCCCCTCCGTCCGGAGGCAAGGCGTGGCGCAGATCCGGCCCTGCCTCCCCAAGGCCTCAAGGGCCATAATGTTCGGAACGGTCATGTGGGGCTTCGACGGCTTGCGGCTCTCCAGTGCCTTTAGCCCCAGCAGCGCAGAAGGTGCAATAACAGTGGAACCCTTGGCACCACCGGGACCGCGCGATAAGCGAGGTCATCCGCAACGCTTGCAGAAGGTCCAGATGGCAATCCTCGTTACCGGCTCTGCCGGCTTCATCGGTTTCAATGTCGCGAGGAGGTTGCTCGAGCGTGGTGATGAGGTCGTCGGGATCGACAATCTCAACGATTATTACAGCACCGCGCTGAAGCAGGACCGGCTGGCGGAACTCGCCCGCGCGGGCGAACGCTTCCGCTTCCACCGGCTCGATTTCTCCGACAGCCGCAAGCTGGAGGAGGTGCTCGGCAACGAGGCTTTCGACCGCATCGTCCACCTGGGGGCACAGGCCGGGGTGCGCTATTCGATCGATCATCCGCAGGTTTACGCCCAGTCCAATCTGGTCGGGCATCTGAACATGCTGGAGCTGGCCCGCCACCGGGCGGTGGCGAACATGGTCTATGCCTCCTCCTCCTCCGTTTATGGCGGCAACGACACCTTGCCCTTCCGGGTCGAGGACCGGGTCGATCACCCGCTCTCGCTCTACGCCGCGACCAAGAAAGCGGACGAGTTGATGAGCGAGACCTACGCCCATCTCTACCGCCTGCCGCAAACCGGCCTGCGCTTCTTCACCGTCTATGGCCCGTGGGGCCGGCCGGACATGGCGATGTGGCTGTTTACCAAGGCGATCCTGGAAGGCCGGCCGATCGACGTGTTCGGCGAAGGCAATATGCGCCGCGACTTCACCTATATCGACGACATCGTCACCGGCATCGTCGCCAGCCTGGACAATCCGGCGCCGGACGATGGCGCGCCGAAAGCCGGCGGTAGCAGCGGGCCGCACCGGGTCTACAATATCGGCAACAACAAGTCGGAAGAGCTGACCCGGATGATCGGCCTGATCGAAGCCGCCTGCGGGCGCGAGGCCCAGAAGAGGCTGCTGCCGATCCAGCCCGGCGACGTGCGCGATACCTATGCCGATATCAGCGCGATCCAGCGCGACCTAGGCTTCGTCCCCGCGACCTCGATCGACGAAGGCGTGCCGCGCTTCGTGCAATGGTATCGCGATTACCACAGAGTTTGAGAGCTGCGCTGACGGTCATAGCGAGACCGGTGTAACGTAGGCGAGCTTCCCGAAGGAGGCCGCCCGGATTTCGCGTTCAAATTCAACTTGGGACTGCATGCCCTTGCGAGACGGCGGCCCCTTCTTCTGCAAGCTCGGGCGAAGTAGGAACCGACGACGTAATTCCGTAGGGCGGTTCCCAGGATTGCGCGGGCGGCACCTGGTCGCACGACCTTTCCCTCGATTGCCGCGGCCTAGGTCACACGGCAGCCCACTTTGAACGCATAGCGAGCTAGTTTTCCCGCCTCGTCGAAAATGAACTCGACTTGGAGAGCTTTTGGGGGCCAAATCGCCGTATAGGGGAACCTGCAATCCTTCGAGCGGTCTTGGTTGGACGCTTCGCGTTCGTCGTAGGTCTTAGGCGGTGGTGGATAATTCGCGGGATCGGGAGCGTTCTCCACGTACAGATCATAGGTCACGATGTGCAAGGGGCCGTCGAATGCCTGAGCATGAAAGGGGCCGAATTCGGCTTCGATCTCGGCCGGCGTTGTAATCCCGGCTTTCCACTTAATCGCAAACACATGCTCATCCCGATCCATGCTCTCAAGGGGAACGGTGACATAAGCTCTACCGCTAGCGATAAGCTCTTGAACTATATCCCATATACTTACTTCCGATCTGTCTCCGAACCTTTCGATCAACTCATCAAGAGTTGCGCCGTCTGTCTCAGGATAAAAGTGCAACAGTTCCGGGACTAGTGTGCAGTGAACTTGGCTAACGCATTTGCCAAGATACTGAAAAATAAGAACTTTCCGGAATTCGCAGGCCAGCATCAAGGTTGATCCTGGGACACCCACCAGCAGCAAAAGGCCGAGCGCCGAGCCACTCAGACGCACCCCATTTTCGGTCACCGCAAGCCGCCTTTGATCATGGTCGTCGGTAGGAAGGGTGCAATGCCACCTCCAATATCGCTTTGAGCCGGGTTCGCGTGTGCAAATTCCCGATCAAGAGGTGAGCGATCCATGGCCACCTTCGAATCCACTTTGCGTTGCTCTGCCCCGTCATCAATGTCCAGAGGGGTGGTCTGGAGCCACTGCCCAAACGACGGCACCGACCCAGCAGAAACAGGCTTAAAAGCCTGATCGAACAATCGTGCCCGCCACCGAAGCGCTCGCCCAGATAGCCCGATAGCCGGAGCGGGGAGGTGAGCAGGAGCAGCAGGCTCCAGCCGGTAAAGAGCCAGCCATTTTCGGACAGCGTTACAAAAGTATCAATCCGCGTCGGTCAGCTGCCGCTCGCCGCCGAGCTTGTGAATCCGGCCGTGGCGCATGACGAAGCCGACGTTTTCCAGCAGCCGGACATTCTGCAGCGGGTCGCCGGCGACGGCGATGATGTCGGCGTCCTTGCCGGGCTCGATCGTGCCGATGCGGGTCTGGCGGTCCAGCAGGGTGGCGGCGCCGACGGTCGCGGAGCGGATCGCGGCGGCGGGGGTCATTCCGGCATCGACCATCAAGGCGAATTCCTGGCCATTGTCGCCGTGGCGACTGACGCCGCTGTCGGTGCCGAAGGCGATGTTCACGCGCTCGCGGACCGCCCGGTTCAGGCTGAGGCGGGCATTGCCGGCTGCCTCGCGCGCCTTGTCGAACTGTGCCTGGGTGAGCGCTCCGCGCTGGCCGTCGGCGAGCGCCGCGGCGGGGGCCATCAGGGTCGGCACGTACCACGCGCCGGTCTGGCGATAGAGGCGGAAGGTCTCGTCGTTGGTGAAGGTGCCGTGCTCGATCGAGTTCACCCCGGCGCGCAAGGCGGCGTTGACGCCGTCGACGCCATGGGCGTGGGCAGCGACGCGGCGGCTGAAGCTGCGCGCGGTCTCGACCACCGCCGCCATCTCCGCATCGGTCATGTGCTGGGCGAGGCCGCCGGGGACGTTGGAGAGGACGCCCCCGGTGGCCGCGATCTTGATCACGTCGACGCCGAAGCTGATCTGCTGGCGGACGGCGCGGCGGCAATCGTCGGCGCCGTTGCAGGTGTTGATCTGCTGCTCCGCGGCGATGTTGTAGAGGTCGCGGTTCAGGCCGTTGCGGCCGTCGCCATGGCCGCCCGAGATGGAAATGCCGCTTCCGGCCGCGACGATCGTGGGGCCGGAGAATTGCCCGGCCGCGATCGCATCGCGCAGGGAGAGGATCACGCGCGGATCGGCGCCCAGGTCGCGGACCGTGGTGAAGCCCGCCAGCAAGGTCCGCCGCCCGTTCAAAACGGCGGTCAGCATCTCGTCCTCGGCATCGCGGAACGGCCATTGCATGCGCGCCTGCAGACGGTCGTCGAGGCCGTCGAGATGGACGTGGCTGTCGATCAGGCCGGGCAATACGGTGTGTTCGCGCAGATCGACGACGCGCGCGCCGGGGACGTCGACGAAGCCGTCGCGCACTTCCGCGATCGTGCTGCCGCGCACGACGACGCTGACATTGCGGCGCGGCGCTTCGCCCGGAACGGCCAGCAGGGTGCCGGCGTGGACCACGACCACCGCCTCGGCGCGCTGCTGCTGCGCCGGTTGCTGCGCGGAAGCCATTGCGGGGGTCAATGCGGTCGCGGCCAGCGCGGCGATCAGGACTTTGATGTGCATGCGATTTCCCCTGCCAAATGACGCGAAAGGTTCCGAAGGTTCACACCCCCAGGAGAAGAAAATCATCCCCTCGCGCGAACCCGGTCGAAAGCGTGCGCCGGGGCCCGAAACCGGGCCCCTGCCGGGGGAGTAGATCAGCCGGAATCCTATTGTGCAAGGACCTCGATCGTGTGGATCGTGAGGCCGACCAGGCCGCCGACGACGGTGCCGTTGATGCGGATGAACTGCAGGTCGCGGCCGACCGCATGCTCGACCCGGTCTGAGATCGTCTTGGCGTCCCAGCGGCGCACGGTGTCGGAGACGAGCTTGACGATGCCGTCGCCATAATCGGCGGCGACGCCGACCGCGGCGCGGCGGACGAAGCGGTTGATGCCGCGGCGGAAATCCGGATTGTCGGTGAGCGCTTCGCCGAACTGGCGGAGCAAGGCGCCCATTTCGCCAGCGAGCGCGCTGTCGGGATCGCGCACCGCCCGAAGCAGCCCGGCGCGGCCGCGCTCCCAGACGCCCAGCCACCATTGTTCGACCGCCGGATTGGCGAGCAGATCGGCCTTCATCTGCTGCACCCGCGCCTGCGTCGCCGGATCGTTCTGCAGCTTGCCGGCCAGCTCGCGCAGCGAATCCTCGATCTCCGCGCGCAGCGGATGGTTGGGATCCATGGCGAGTTCCGACAGCAATTTGTCGATCGCATCGATGATCTTGCCGGCCAGAGGCGCGTCGAGGCCGGTGAAGCGCATGAAGCCGCCGGAGCGGTCGTGCACCATGTTCCGAATGAGATCCTCGTTGGTGCGCACCAGCCGCGCGATCCAGATCACCATCTCGTCGAGCAAGGGCACGTGGCGGTCCTCGGCGATCGCCGCTTCCATCGCCTCCCCGATCACCGGCGCGGCGTTGAAGGAGCGGAGGCGATCGGCCAGAGCGGTCTTGGCGATCGCGCCGAACCGTTCGGGCCCAAGCGCCTCCAGCACGCTTTCCACCATCCGCGCCGCGCCGCGCCAGAGGCGTCCCTGCTGCGGTGGGGCGAGCAGAAAGCCGCCGATCGCGCCGCCGACATCCACCCGCTGCATCCGCCGCGCGACCACTCGGGGGGTGAGGAAATTGGTGCGCAGGAAGGCGGCCATCGTGTCGCCGATCCGGTCCTTGTTGCGCGGGATGATCGCAGTGTGCGGGATCGGAATGCCGAGCGGATGGCGGAACAGGGCGGTGACCGCGAACCAGTCGGCGATGCCGCCGACCATCGCCGCCTCGGCAAAGGCCTTCACGAAACCCCAGGCGGGATGAACGTCCTCCAGCCGGGCGGCGGCGATGAAGACCGCCGCCATCGCCGCCAGCATGACCGTCGCCAGCACGCGCATCCGGCGGCCGGGGTCGGGCAGGGGGCTAAAGCGCGGCTTTTGGCTCATGCCGCACCAATGAACGGGCGCGGCCTGGGTTCAAAGCGCCTTATCGCTTCACTCCGCCGGCTGCTGGGCCGATCCGGGGATGGGTGCATCCTTGCCGCCATTGGTGAGCCAGCGGCGCAGGCGCGGGCCCATACGCTGCTCCAGGCCCAGCGCGAGGCTGAACGTGCCGGGCACCAGCACCAGGGTCAGGAAGGTCGACACCATCAGGCCGCCGATCACGGTGATGCCCATCGGCTGGCCGGATGAGCCGTCGCCGTGCAGCGCGAGCGCGGAGGGGATCATGCCGGCGGACATCGCCACCGTGGTCATGACGATCGGCTGGGCGCGCTTGTGGCCGGCATCCAGGATCGCCTCGAACTTCGAGACGCCCCGATTCATCTCCTCCAGCGCGAAGTCGATCAGCAGGATCGAGTTCTTGCCGACGATGCCGATCAGCATGAGCAGGCCGATATAGACCGGCATGGTGATCGGGAAACCGAGCAGCCACAGCGCCAGCAGGCCACCGAATGGCGCCAGGAAGAGCGAGCCCATGTTCACCAGCGGCGGCAGCACGCGCTTGTAGAGCAGGACCAGCACCGCGAGGACGAGCAGCAGGCCGGAAATCACCGCGACGATGAAGTTCTGGACCAGCTCCATCTGCCAGCGATTCTGGCCAAGCACCATTTCGTGCACGCCGAGCGGCAAATTGCGCATCGTCTCGAGCTGGCGGATCTTCTTCCACGCGTCGCTGCTGACCACGCCCGGGGCGAGGTCCGCGCCGATATTGATGATCCGCGACTGATTGGTGCGTTCGATTCGGGTCGGCCCCGCGCCGAGCCCGATGTCGGCGACCAGCCGCAGCGGCACGGAGCCGCCGGCACTGGTCTGCACCGGCAGATTCTCGATCGTGGAAAGCCGTGCGCGGGCATCCTCGTTCAGCGAGACACGGATCGGGATTTGCCGGTCGGCGAGCGAGAAGCGCGCGCTGTTCTGGTCGATCTCGCCGATCGTCGCGACTCGGATCGCCTGGCTGAGCGCGGTCGTCGTGACGCCGAGGTCGGCGGCGGCGTCGAGTCGCGGCCGGATGATGATTTCGGGACGCTGCATGTCGCCGCCGACGCGCGGTGCGACCAACTCCGGAATCTGTCCCATTTCCTGGGCGATGCGGTTGGCGACCTGCGACAGCTGCTGCGGGTCCTCGCCGCCCAGCGTCAGGGTAAGGTCGCGCCAGCCGCCGAATTGCGAGCGGAAGGTTGCCCGCGCGTCGGCGATCTGCGCCAGCTGCGGATTGACCGCGCGCTGGATCTCGCCGCTGGTCCGCTCACGATCGTGATCGAGCATCGCCTGCACCGAGCCACCACCGACACGGGTCCGAGCGAAGACGGACCTCACCTCGGGCTGAGTCTTCAGCACTTCCTCGACCCGCCGCATCGCGATCTCGGTCTGGGCCAATGTGGTCCCGGGCGTCATCTGCACCTGGACGGTGATCTCGTCCGTGTCGCGCTCCGGCTGGAAGCTCTGGGGCAGCGACATCAGCAGGAAGATCGTTGCGACCAGCGACAGGAAGCCGCCGACGACCGTCACCCAGCGATGCTTCAGCGTCCAGCGCAGCACGTCCATGTAGCGGTCCATGAACCAGCCTTCGCCGTGGCTGGCATGGCCCTTGGCGCGCAGCAGATAGGCGGCCATCATTGGTGTGATCAAACGCGCGACGAGCAGGCTGACCAGCACTGCGGCGACCACGGTGAAGCCGAAATTCTTGAAGAACTGGCCGGCAATGCCCGGCATGAAGCCGACCGGCAGGAAGACGGCGACGATCGTGAAGGTGGTCGCGACGACCGCCATGCCGATTTCGTCCGCGGCCTCGATCGACGCCTGATAGGCGTTCTTGCCCATCCGCATATGTCTGACGATATTCTCGATCTCCACGATCGCATCGTCGACCAGCACGCCCGCCACCAGGCTGAGCGCGAGCAGGGTCATGCTGTTCAGCGTGAAGCCGAGCAGATCCATGAAGAAGAAGGCCGGGATCGCCGACAGCGGGATGGCCACGGCCGCGATCAGGGTGGCGCGCCAGTCGCGCAGGAAGATGAAGACGATGATGACCGCGAGCAGCGCGCCTTCGACCAAGGTGGTCATCGACGCATCATATTGCTCCTTCGTCCCCTCGACCGAGGTGGACAGCAATTCGAAGTGGACGCCCGGCGTGCGCTCTTCCATCGCCCGCAGCCGCTCCATCGCGCCGTCATAGACGGTAACGTCCGAATAGCCGGCTGCGCGCTGGATCGAGAAGCTCAGCACCTGCCGCCCGTCCTGCTTGGCGAAGGCGCGCTGCTCGGCGAAGCTGTCGCGGACATCGGCCAAGGCGGAGAGGCGGACGGTGCGGCCGCCGCCGATGTTGATCTGGGTCTGGCCGAGCGCATACGCGGTTTCGGCATTGCCGAGCACGCGCAGCGCCTGTTCGGAGCCGGCAATCTCGGCGCGGCCGCCGGCGGTGTTGATGTTGGTCGCGCGCAGCTGCGCATTCACTTGCGACGCGGTGACCTGATAGGCCTGCAGGCGCGCCGGATCGAGGATCACCCTGATCTCGCGATCGACGCCGCCGGTCCGGCTCACCGCGGCAAGCCCGGGGACCGAGAGCAGGTCGCGCGAGACCGTATTGTCGACATACCAGGACAACCGCTCGAGCGACATGTCGGTGGTGACCGCCGAGAAAGAGGCGATGTCGTTGTCGGTGGTGTCGCGGCGCGAAATCTGCGGCTCGAGAATGCCGTCGGGAAGATCGCCGCGAATGCGGTTGATCGCGTCGCGCACATCGTCGACGGCCCGGTCGATCGGCGTGCCGATCGCCAATTGCACGACGGTGGTGGAGCTGCCCTCGGTGACGGTGGAGGACAGTTCCTCGATGCCGGTGATCGTGCGGACCGCGGCTTCGACCTTCTGCGTGATCTGGTTTTCGAGCTCGCTCGGCGCCGCGCCGGGCTGCGACACGCTGACGACGACGACCGGGAAGTCGATGTCCGGCTGCCCCTGGACATCCATCCGCGAGAAGCTGACCAGGCCGGCCAGCATCAGCGCGAGGAACAGGACGATCGGCGGAACCGGGTTCCGGATCGACCAGGCGGACATGTTACGCAGACCCATAAACCGACTTTCCTCGCCGTCTTGGCGACGGCTTTAGCTTGTCCGCCTTACTGGCGGCGCATCTCGGGGCGGACCTTCTGGCCCGGATTGAGGAACGCACCCGCGGATTCGACGATCCGCTCGTCTCCGTTCAGACCCTCGACAATCGTGATGCCCTGATCGCTGACATCGCCGATGCGGATGTCGCGGCGAACGACGGTGTCGTTCTGGTCGATGATGTAGACGAAATTGCCGCGATCATCGCTCTGCACCGCCGAATCCGGCAGGATCGGGGAAACCGACGAACCGAATTCGATCACCGCCTGGGCGAAGCCGCCCGGGCGGAGGTCGCGATTATAGGGAATGGAGATGCGCGCTTCGCCCTGACGAGTCGCGGCATCGATAATCGGCGAGACCTGCCAGACCTGGCCCTGATAGGATTGGCTGGAGCCGACCGGGGTGACCGTGGCCGGCACGCCGACCGTCACGCGCGCCAGTTCGTCCTGCGGCAGGCGGGCAAGCAATTCCATCTGGCCGCCCTCGGCGATGCGGAAGACCGGTTGCGAGCCGCCGCTGACGACCTGGCCCGCTTCGATATTGCGATCGAGCACGAGGCCGGCGGCAGGCGCGCGGATGTCGAGCCGCGCATTGCGATTTAGCGATTCGCGATACTGCGCCTCGGCGACGCGAACCTGTGCCAGCGTCTGGTCACGGGTCGCGATGCGGCGATCGACATCGGCCTTGGAAATGAAGCCGCGGCTGACCAGCTGCTGGGCGCGGGCAAGCTCCTGCTCGGCAAGCCGTGCATTGG
>JAFAEG010000015.1 GCA_023424095.1 Pseudomonadota bacterium
GAATGACGGGATGGTTTCGGCCCCTACGCCTCGCTCGACAGCTTCATCATCAAGATTCCGCCGCCGATCATGATCGCGGCGGCGACGCGCATCGGGTTGGCGGATTCGCCCAGCAGGACGATGCCGACCAGGAACGCGCCGATCGCGCCGATCCCGGTCCAGACCGCATAAGCGGTGCCAAGCGGCAGCGTGCGCATCGACCAGGACAGCAAGGCGAAGCTGATCCCCATCGCGACCAGGGTCAGCACCGAAGGCCACAGCCGGGTGAAGCCCTCCGACTGCTTCATCGCGAAGGCCCAGACGACCTCCAAAATGCCCGCGATAAAAAGAATGATCCACGCCACGACGATTCTCCTTTCAAGAGATCGCCGGGCCGTCCCGGACCTATGCCCTCATTGGAGGGGGAGGACGTGGCCTCGCGCCGCCCAGATAGGGTTTCGGGCGGCAAGGTCAATCTGTCACGGCAGCGCCGCATTTCGTCCATCGCCTCTTAACCATATCCGGCCTAAGCTGCGGCCATGCCTCAGGTCGTTTCTTTCCAGGACCATGCGCTCGCCCAGCTGCGTGCGCGCGTGGCGGCGGCCGAGGAAGCCAATCAGGATCTGATCGCTTTCGCCCGCGGCCATAGCGGCACGGTCGCGGCGATCCACGAGGCGGTGCTGTCGGTGATCGAGGCCGAGGGGCTGGATCATCTCGTCCATATCGTCACGCAGGAATGGCCGCAGACATTGGGGCTGGACGCGGTCGCATTGGCGCTGGTCGCCGGCGACACGGCGCTGCGGGCCGATGCCAGCGGGCTTCACCTTGTCGATCCGCGCGTGATTGCACGCTCGATCGATGGCTTTGACGGCGTTGTGCTCCGCTCGGTCGAGCGCGGTCACCCGCTTTTCGGCCCGGCCTGCGAGCTGATCCGCGCCGAGGCGCTCGTGCCGCTCGCCGGCACCACCAGCCAGACCAGCGGCCTCCTCGCGCTCGGCCAGCGCAGGGGGCAGGGGTTCGAGACGCGCCAGGGTTCGGAGCTTCTGCTCTTCCTCGGCTCCGTTCTGATGCGTAGTGTCGACAGGTGGCTGACCCCCTGAGCAATTCGCCCGCCCGCGCGATCGCCGCGCGCTGGCACGACCATTTGCTGCGCGAACGTCGCCGCTCCGTTCACACCGTCCGCGCCTACAATGCGACCGCGCACCGGCTGCTGGATTTCCTCGAAGCCCATCTTGGCGGGGCCGTCGGCACGGCCGAACTGGCCGCTCTGAGCGCCGCCGACCTGCGCGCCTTCCTCGCCGCCCGGCGCACCGCCGGCCTGACCAACGCCTCCGCCGCCCGCGAATTGTCCGCAGTCCGCGGCTTCATCGCCTTTGCCACTGGCGAAGCCGCGCCGGTGATGAAGGGGCCGAAGCAGAAGCGCAGCGTGCCGCGCCCGGTCGCGCCTGCCGATGTGCTGGGCCTCGCCGGGGAAGCGTCCGACAATGCCTCCGAGCCCTGGCTCGGCGCGCGCGATTTCGCGGTTTTGCTGCTGCTCTACGGCGGTGGCCTGCGCGTCGGCGAGGCGCTCGCCCTGACCGGCGCGGCCTTGCCGCTGGGCGAGGTGCTGACCGTCACCGGCAAGCGCGCGAAGACCAGGCTGGTGCCCTTGCTTCCGCAGGTGCGCGAGGCGATCGAGCGCTATCTGGAACTATGCCCTTATCCGCCGAGCCGCGACGCGCCGCTCTTCCGGGGTGCCCGGGGCGGGCCGCTCAACCCGGAACTGGTCCGCCGCGCCGTCCGCCATGCGCGCCGCGCGCTTGGCCTTGGTGAGCGCACCACGCCGCACGCGCTGCGCCACAGCTTCGCCACCCATCTGCTCGGGCGCGGCGCGGATTTGCGCCAGCTCCAGGAGCTGCTCGGCCACGCCAGCCTGTCATCGACCCAGATCTACACCCAAGTCGACGCAGCCCACCTGCTCGACATCTATCGCACCGCGCACCCGCGCGCCTGATTTCAGTCGACCGGGTCGTTGCGATGGCGGCGGCTCCAGGCCGCCTGCCGCCAGACGTAAATCACGATCACGAGGATGAAGACCGCCGAGGAAAGCGGGCCGATCACCTTGTCGACATCCTGGAAGGAGGCGCCGAGAATGTAGCCCGCGATCGCCAGCGCCGCGCTGAAAATGGCCGTGCCGACGCCGGACCAGAGCAGGAATTTCAGCAATTGCATCTTCGCCAGGCCGGCCGGGAAGGAGATGACCGAGCGGATCGTCGGCACCAGCCGGCCGGCGAAAACCAGCACGCCGCCATAGCGGCCGAAGATGCGTTTCACGCGGCGGATCTCGGTCCAGTCGATCGTGAACCAGCGGCCGTAACGCTTGATGAACCAGCGGAATTTCGCTTCGCCGAGCGATGCGGCGGCGAAGAACCACAGCAGGTTGCCCGCCATCGCGCCGCCCGTTCCGGCCGCGATCACGCCGATGATGTTTAGCTCGCCATTTACCGCGCGCGTGCCCGCGACCGGCATGATCACCTCCGACGGGATCGGCGGGAAGACCGTCTCCAGCAGCATCAGCAGGAAGATGCCCGTATAGCCCGCCCAATCGATGAAGCGGATGATCCAGTCGTCCATTATACTCTCTGATACTCGTCGTGGCCGACGGTCGCGGCCGGGGGTTCGGGGCTTGGGTTCGGGCCTGCCTATGCGGGCGACCCATGAACGGCGGGTTAGTTCCGCGCCGCTTTTGCTTCGATCGCTTCCCAGATCAAGGCGGCGGTGTCGGTGCCGTTGAACTGGTCGATGGCGACGATGCCGGTGGGGGAGGTGACGTTGATCTCGGTCAGCCACTGGCCGCCGATCACGTCGATGCCGACGAACAGCAGGCCGCGCTCCTTCAGATGCGGGCGCAGCGCCGCGCAGATTTCCAGCTCGCGCGCCGTCAATTCGGTCTTCGCCGCCTTGCCGCCGACCGCCAGATTGGAACGGATTTCGCCCTCGCCGGGGATGCGATTGACCGCACCCGCCACTTCGCCGTCGACCAGCACAATGCGCTTGTCGCCCGCCGCCACGTCGGGGAGGAAGGCCTGGATCATGTGCGGCTCGCGATAGGCGGTGTTGAACACCTCGATCAGCGAGGAGAGGTTGGCGCCGTCGCTTCCCACCTTGAAGATCGCCTTGCCGCCATTGCCGTGCAGCGGCTTCACGACGATTTCGCCATGCTGCTCAAGAAACTTGCGCGCCGCGCCGAGCGAGCGGGTGACCATGGTAGGCGGCATGAACTGGGCAAAATCCAGCACCCAGATTTTCTCGGGCGCGTTGCGGACGCTGGCCGGGTCGTTGACCACGAGGGTCTGGCCCTGGACGCGCTCGAGCAGATGCGTGGCAGTGATGTAGCCGAGGTCGAAGGGCGGATCCTGCCGCATCAGCACGACATCCGTGTCCGCGCCGACATCGAGGATCGTGAAGTCGTCGAGCGTATAATGATTGCCCGCCTCGCGCCGCACTTCGACCGGATAGGCGCCGGCATAGACGCGGCCACCCTCATAGGTCAGCGCGTCGGCGGTATAGTGAAACAGCCTGTGCCCGCGCGCCTGCGCGCTCAGCATCAAAGCGAAGGTCGAATCGCCCGCAATGTTGATCCCGTCCAGCGGGTCCATCTGCACGGCTATGGTGAGAGACATTCAAAAACTCCTGTTGGATCGTCATTGCGGGGAGCGGAGCGACGAAGCAATCCATCCTGCGATCATCGGGCACTGGATTGCTTCGCTTCGCTCGCAATGACGGCGGGTCAGAATCCCATCCAGGCATTCTCGATATGCCGGGGCTTCGCGCGTGGGGCGATCAGCACCACGTCGACCCGCATGTCGTCGCCCTCCTGCAAATAGCGCGGCCCCAATAACTCCGCCGCTGCCGCGACGCGGGCCAGCCGATATTCGTCGATCGCGAAGTCCAGCTCCGCCGCACTCGCACGCATCTTCACCTCGACAAAGGCGACCAAAGCGCCGCGCCGGGCCACCAGATCGACCTCGCCCGCCGGTGTCCGCACCCGCCGGTCGAGGATGCGCCAGCCCTTCAGGCGCAGGAACCAGGCCGCGCGTGTCTCTCCCTCGCGCCCGCTCTGCTCGGCGGCGCGGCGGTCTCTCATGCTTTCAGCGCCATCGCTTTGGCGTAGAGCGCCTTGCGGTCGGCGTTGAAGCGCTTGGCCACCTGGCCGGCCGCCTTGGCGGTGGGCAGACGGGTGAGTGCTTCGATCAAGGCCGCCTCGACCTCATCCTCGGCGGCGGGGGGCGCCTCGCCCGGCGGGCCGACGACGATCACGATCTCGCCCTTGGGCGCGACCTCTGCATAGCGCGCCGCAAGCGCGCTCAGCGTGCCGGTGACGGCCTCCTCATAGGCCTTGCTGATCTCGCGCGTGACCGCCGCGTCGCGGTCACCGAGCCCCGCCGCCAGCGCCGCCAGCGCCGAGCCCAGCCGGGGGCCGCTCTCGTAAAAGAGCAAGGTGCCGGGAAACGCGCCAGCCTCCGCAATCGCCGTGGCGCGGGCGCCGGGCTTGGCGGGGAGGAAGCCGAAAAAGGCGAAGCGGTCGGTCGGCAAACCCGCGAGCGTCAGCGCGGCAATGGCAGCGCTGGGGCCGGGCAGGGTGGTCACCGTCACGCCCGCCGCGCGCGCTTCGCGGACGAGCTTGTAGCCGGGATCGGAGATGAGCGGCGTGCCCGCGTCGGACACCAGGGCCACCGCCTCGCTCGCCATCCGCGCCACCAGCCCAGGCCGGACCCGCTCGGCATTGTGATCGTGATAGGGCGTCATCGGCCGCTCGCTGCCGACGTGGCGGAGCAATTTGGCGGTGACCCTGGTATCCTCGACCGCGATCAGATCGGCGCGGCGCAGCACGTCGGCGGCGCGCGGCGTCAGGTCGCCCAGATTCCCGATGGGGGTCGCGACGATATAGAGGCCGGGGGCAAGTTTATCTTCCACGCCCAAACCCTACACCTTCCTGCCCGAGCTTGTCGAAGGCCTGTCCGTCCGGATTCTAGCGGACGATCTCGGCCAGGATCGCGTCGAGCAGCAGCATGCCGTCGTCCGTGACCCGCAGCCGCGTGCCGTCCGAGGCGACCAGTCCCTGCTGCTCCAGCCGCATTACCGCCTCCTCGTCGACCAGCTGCTCAACCCCGGTCCGCGCGGCGATCACGCTCAGATCCACGCCCTCGCCGAGCCGCAGGCCCATCAGCAGCATCTCCGAAGCGCGGTCCGCCGGGGCCAAGGCGGACTCCTCGACCAGCCCATGCCCGTTGCGCGCCATCGCCTTCAGCCAATTTTCCGGCTTGCGGTGCCGCTGCGTCGCCATGCCGCCGCGCCGCCCGTGCGCGCCGGGGCCGATGCCGGCATAATCGCCCATCCGCCAATAGGTCAGGTTGTGGCGGCTCTCCTGGCCGGGGCGGGCATGGTTGGAGATTTCGTAGCGCGGCAGGCCCGCGGCGCGCGTCATCGCGTCGGTCAGCTCGAACAGGTCGGCGGCGTGATCGGGGTCGGCGGGCACCAAGTCGCCCTTCGCCGCCAAGGTCGCGAAGCGCGTCCCCGGTTCGATGGTCAGTTGGTACAGCGACAAATGCCCGGTCCCGAAGCCGAGCGCGCGCTCGAGCTCCGCCTCCCACGCCGCCGCGCTCTGCCCGGGCAAAGCGTAGATCAAATCGAAGCTCACCCGCCCGAAATGGCGCTGCGCCGTCGCCAGCGCATCCAGCCCTTCCGCGACATCATGCGCGCGGCCGAGGAAATGGAGCGCCTCATTGTCCAGCGATTGCAGCCCGAGCGAGACCCGGTTCACCCCCGCCGCCGCCAGATCGGCGAAGCGCGCCGCTTCCACCGACGACGGGTTCGCCTCCAGCGTGATCTCGACATCGTCCGCGGCGGGCCAATGCTTCGCCGCCGCGTCGATCAGGGCGGCCGCGGTGGCCGGCTCCATCAGGCTCGGCGTGCCGCCGCCGAAGAAGATCGAACTCAGCCGCCGACCCGGCAGCAAAGCCGCCTCATGCGCCAGATCGGCAAGCAACGCCTCGCGCCACGCGGCCTGATCGATCTGCTCGCGGACGTGGCTGTTGAAGTCGCAATAAGGGCATTTGGAAACGCAGAACGGCCAGTGAATGTAGAGGGCTAAAGCCTCCGCGTTCATCCCGGCTGCACCGCCGCGACCAGCTTGCGGAAGGCATCCGCACGGTGGCTGATCGCGTGTTTCTCGTCCGGCGCCATCTCGCCGAAGGTGCGGGTCTCGCCTTCGGCCACGAACATCGCGTCATAACCGAAGCCATTCTCGCCGCGCGGCGGCCAGACCAGGCTGCCGTCGACCCGGCCTTCGAACCATTCGCTGTGCCCGTCCGGCCAGACCAGAGCGAGCGCGCAGACGAAATGGGCGTTGCGGCTGACCTCGGGGCCGAGCGCCTCCAGTTCCGCCTGCACCCGCTTCATCGCGAGGCCGAAATCGCGGTCGCCCTCGACGTGGCCGGCATCGTCGTCGGCCGGCACATGCGCGTCGTCCGCCAGCGCCCAGCGCGCGGAGAAGATGCCGGGCCGGTTGCCCAGCGCCTCGACGCACAGGCCGCTATCGTCGGCGAGTGCGACCAGGCCGGACAGATCCGCCGCCGCCCGCGCCTTCAGATCGGCATTGTCGATGAAGCTGGTGCCCGTCTCCTCCGGCTCCGGCAGATCGAGCTCGGCCGCTGAGACCGGCTCGACGCCATAAGGGCCGAGCAAGGCCGCGATCTCGCGCACCTTGCCCTGATTGTGGCTGGCGATGACCAGCTTGCCGGGCTCCAGCTTGCGGGTCACCGGCCGGTGGCCCGATCCTGCGCCGCGAAAATCTCGCCGCAGCCGATGCGGGCGAGGCGGAGCAGGCGAAGCAGCCCTTCCTCGTCATAGGTCTCGCCCTCGGCCGACACCTGCGCTTCGACGATATTGCCAGTGTCGGTCAGCACGAAATTGCCATCGCTGCCGGCCGCGCTGTCCTCGATATAATCCAGATCGAGCACCGCCTGGCTGTTGTGGATGCCGCAGCTCACCGCCGCGACCTTGGCGGTGATCGGATCGCGGGTCAGCACGCCGTCGGCCAGCAATCTGTCCACCGCGATCCGAAGCGCCACCCAGGCGCCGGAGATGGAGGCGGTGCGGGTGCCGCCATCAGCCTGGATCACGTCACAATCGAGCACGATCTGGCGCTCGCCCAGCGCTTCCAGATCGACCACCGCGCGCAGGCTGCGCCCGATCAGTCGCTGAATCTCCTGCGTGCGCCCGGACTGCTTGCCGGACGCGGCCTCGCGGCGGCCTCTGGTGTGAGTCGCGCGGGGCAGCATGCCATATTCGGCCGTCACCCAGCCCTTGCCCTTGCCGCGCAGCCAGGGCGGGATGTTCGTCTCGACGCTCGCCGTGCACAAGACTCGCGTCTCGCCGAAGCTGACGAGGACGCTGCCCTCGGCATGCTTGGTGAAACCGGATTCGATGGAAATCGCGCGCATCTGGTCTGGCGCGCGGCCCGATGGGCGCATAAAAAGTCTCCGTTGAAGTTCGCGGGCGGCCTTAGCCGCTGCTCGGCCCCCGCGCCAGCGTGAGGAGACAGGCCAATGAAGGCATTGCTCTTGGTGCTCGGGATCGTCGCCTTGCTCGCGGGGCTTTTGTTCGCGGGACAGGGTGCCGGCATCATCCACTGGCCGAAAACCAGCATGATGGTGAACTCGACCGAGTGGATCCTCTACGGCGCGATCATCGCCGGCATCGGCCTCGTGCTGGTCGGCCTCGCGTCGAAAAAGGACCGCTGAACCGGCATTGCGGAAACCCGACGGCCAGTGCGCGTTCAGGCCGCTGTTGCGACAGCGGTCGCGAAGGCGAGGTGACGATATGCGAATGGCTCTGGCGATGGGTGCCGCTCTGCTGGCGAGCGGCTGCGCGACCGTGCCGGCGGGTCCGGTGGCGGTCGAAACGGATTCGATCAGCTACACGACCGGGCCGTGTTTCGGGACATGTCCGATGTACACGGTGAGCATCCGCCCCGACGGCAGCGGCACGTTCGAAGGTCGCCGCTTCACCGCGGTGACGGGCACGCGCGCCTTCCGCGCTACGCCCGAACAATATCGCGCCTTCGCGGCCCACCTCGCGCCGTTGCGCCCGGCCGAGGGGGCGGTGCGGCTGTCGGGCGAAGCCTGTACGAGCCAGGCGACCGATCTGCCCTCGGCGGAGGTGACCTGGTTCAGCCAGATCGGCAATTCGCAAAGCTATTATCTGGATTTCGGCTGCGACCGCGAGCGTAACCAGGCGGCTCGCGAGCGGCTGCAGGCGGCGCCGGCCTTGCTGCCGATCGCGGACCTGATCGGCCGGCGCTGACCCCGTCCGCAGGGGCATGACGAACGGGTTCGCAATCCCTAAGTCTCGCTTATGGCGTCCATTCCCGAACTGAGCGACCGCGCCCGCAATGTCTTCCGCCTGGTGGTGGAGGCCTATGTCGAGGCGGGCACGCCGGTCGGCTCGATGACGATCGCCCGCACTTCGACCCTGAACCTCTCGCCCGCCTCGATCCGCAACGTGATGCAGGATCTGGAGGAAGCGGGCCTGCTCGCGGCGCCGCACACCTCCGCCGGCCGAATCCCGACCGAGACCGGCCTGCGCCTGTTCGTCGACGGCATCATGCAGGCGGCCGAACCTTCGCCACAGGAACGGGCCGCGATCGAGGCGCGGATCGAGCGCCCGGGCCCGATCGAGGAAGCGATCGGCGCGGCCACCGCCGCACTCTCCGGCCTGTCGGCCTGCGCCGGGATCGTGCTGGTGCCGAAGGAGGAGCCGGTGCTGCGCCAACTCGCCTTCGTGCCGCTCGCGCCGGACAAGGCGCTGGCCGTGCTGGTCGGGGCCGATGGCGGTGTCGAGAACAGGGTGATCGACCTGCCGCCGGGCGTTTCCGCCGCGGCGCTCATGGAGGTCGGCAATTATGTCAGCGCGCGCCTTTCCGGGCTGACGCTCAGCCAGGCGCATGCCCGCCTGACGGCCGAAATCGCCGCCGGCCAGGCCGCGCTGGACCGCGCCGCTCAGCAATTGGTCGCGCAAGGCCTGGCGCTCTGGTCCGAGGACGGTGCCCGCCGGCCCGTCCTCATCGTCCGCGGCCAGGCCAATCTGATCGACGCCGCGGCGGCCGAGGATCTGGAGCGCGTCCGCCAATTGCTGGGGGAACTGGAAGGCAAGGAGGAGATTGCCCGGCTGCTTGGGCGTGCGCGGGAAGGGGCGGGGATGAAGATTTTCATCGGCTCCGAAAATGAATTGTTCGCGCTCTCCGGCTCCTCCGTGATCGCCGCCCCCTATCGCGGCGCGGACGGCAAGGTGGTGGGTGTCGTCGGCGTGATCGGCCCGACCCGGTTGAACTATGCGCGGGTGGTGCCCATGGTGGATTTCACAGCCAAGACTTTATCGAGATTGATGGGATGAACGACGACAAGATCAAGCAAACCGAAGCCGACGTGATCGACGACACGCTCGATGATGCGGGCCTCGAGGATGCGCCGGAGGGCGACCTCGACCGCCTGTCCGAGCTGGTGCGCGAGCTGGAAGAAGTGCGCCAGCACGTCCTCTACGCGCAGGCCGAGACGCAGAATGTTCGCCGCCGGCTGGAGGCGGAGAAGCAGAATGCGCAGGCCTATGCCGCGACCGCCTTCGCGCGCGACATCCTCTCGGTGAAGGACAATCTGGAGCGTGCGCTGGGCACGATCGGCGACGATCTGCGCAGCGATGATCGCTTGAAGGGCCTGATCACCGGCATCGAGGCGACCAACCGCGAGATCGACAGCGTGTTCGGCCGTCACGGCATCGCCCGCGTCGAAGCGATGGGCCAGCCGCTCGACCCCAACAAGCATCAGGCGATGCTGGAAGTGCCGAGCGACGAAACGCCCGGCACGATCGTGCAGGAATTGCAGTCCGGCTATACGATCAAGGGCCGCCTGCTCCGCCCGGCGCTCGTCGGGGTGGCGAAGAAGGCATAGGTGATCGACCGGCCGGACTTTCTCATAGGCCAGTCGGTCAGCCTAACGCTCTTTCTTGTCCTGATCAGCGCTCGCGCCCGAAGGTAATCGTCCCCACCCGGCGCTCGCGGGTCTGGTCGGTGGGGAGCAATTCCAGATCGACCACTTCCTCGCGTTCGGTGGCGCGGCCCCAGTCGCGGATGATGCGCGCGGTGACGCGCTGGCCGCCATTGGGGTTGAGCCGGTCGGAGGCGAAGACGTTGGCGCGCACCTGATAGGTGCCGTCGGGCGCGCGGCGGAGAAGATATTCCTCCGGACCGAAACCCTGCGTCATGTCGTTCGACAGGCGGCCGCCGATCGCGGTGCGCGGATTGTGGTAGATCGCCCGCTCGCCGGTCGGCTCGTCGACCCACAGATCGACGTCGGTCGCCTCGCTCTGCCACTCGATCACGACGCGCAGATCGACGTCCATGAGCGCGATCAGCCGCGGATCCAGCGCCAGTTCGCCGCCGCCGAGTTGGCGGTAGCGCGGGATCAGCCGATTGGCCTCCATCAAGGCGATCATGTCGATGCCTTCATAGGCATTGTCGAGCGGGTTCATCACCACTTCGGTCAGCAGGGAAATCGCCCGGGCGAGATCCGGGCGCGCCGCCGCATTTGTTGCGCCCTGCGCGCGGCGAGCGAGGGCGAGGGCCAGGGTGCGGCGCGGCTGCGGCCGGTCGTCCTCGGCCTGTGCCAGCCGTTCGAGCAGCCAAATCGCGCGGTCGATCTCGCCATAGCGCAACAGCCGCTCGGCGACGATCGCCAGCGTCTGACTGTTGCGGGTGGGCAATTCCAGCGCCGACAGGACGAGCTGTACCGCTTCCGCGCGCCGCCCCTGCCGAAAGGCGCGGTCGGCGACGTCCAGCCAGAAAGCGGGCAGGGCGCCATGCGTGCGCTGCTGTTCCGCGAAGACGCGGTCGCGCTCACCGGGCGCGGCTGCTTCCAGTGCGGCGAGATAGGGGCGGTCGGCCGCCCACGGCTCGAGCGCGATGGCGCCGCGCGTCGGCTCCCGGCCCTCGCCCGGCAGGTCGTTGTCGTCGCGATCCGCCGCGCCGTAGCCCGACGATTCCTGTCCGACCGCCGTCACCGGGGACACCCCGCCGACATTTGGCCGCGGAACACGCGTTCCGGTCACGACCATGCGGCTTCCGTCCGGATTGTCCATGTATGTCGGCGGCAATGGGGTCGGGGGAGGCGGCGGCGACGGTGGTGACGGCATGACCACCGTCGGCGGCGGCGAGCTTTCTTCAGGGACAGGCGGACTGTCGTCGCTTTCGTCGCTCCGGACCCTCGGGCGCGCTTCGAACCGGCGGTCCCACCAGCCCCGCATCTCTTCCCATTGCGCCAATACGGTCCGCAGCCGGCCGCTGCGCGCTTCCGTCTCCTGCTCCTTCATCTGGTCGCGGACCTGGCGATATTCCGCGATCAGCGCGGCGGGCAGATTTGCCGGCGGCTCGAACCGCGCATTGGCATAATCGCGGCCGGTCTCCAGCACGATGAAGGAGACGTCCGGGCTCGCCACCGAATGGCTGCGCGAGAAAGCGACCAAAGCGTCGCGGTCGCGCTCATCGCTGGCGGCGAGGATCGCCACGCGCTCGGCCGCCCACAGGGCGCCGGCACCGTCCGACTGCTGCTCGATGGCCGTGCCGGTCGCATAAATGCGTTCGCGTTCGCCGCTGACGCCGGACAGGCGGACGACCACATCGCCGCTGGCCGGCATCGGGCCGACGATGCGCCAGCCATTCTCGCCGCCGTCGAGCAGGCGATAGTCGATCGCCGCGCCGGTGGTGGAGCGGACTGCGGTGACCCGCGGCACCCGGCGGGTGATCCGGTTCAGCGCCTCGTCGACCGGGCGGGCGGCGAGATCGAACGCTTCTCCGCCCGAGCGGCGGGCGAGCGCCGACAGCCAGGCGCGGTCCGCATCGGCGCCGCTGGACACGGCAAAGATCGGGCAGGGGGGCTGGAAGCCGTCGCGCCGGTCGATCGTCACCAGCCCGTCGGTGAACAGCAGGCAGGCATCGACCCCAACCATCCGTTCGCGGGCGAGCGGCGCCAGGCTGGTCGCGCCGCGATAGCGCACGGCACGCAGGCGGGTCGCCAGCTCGTCGGCGTCGCGGACGCGGACCCGCTCGACCCCGCCGCTGTCGAACAGCAGCAATTCGGCCGATTGCGGACGAACGCGCTCGAGATAGGCGCGGGCCAGCGCGACCTCCTTTTCCAGATCGTCGTCGGCGCGCGACAAGGAGCGGTCCCACAGCAGGGCAACCGAGCGCGGCGCCTCCGTCTCCCCGCCGCGCGCCTGCGCTTCGTCGCTGATCTGGAAGAAGCGCGTGCCGTTGGCGTGGCGGCTGATCAGCAGGTCGCGGCCTGGCGCCGGGGCTGCGATGACGATGTCGCCCTCGAGCCGGGCATTGCGGCGGTCGGCGGTGATGCGATGGATGCCCGCGCTCGTCCGCCATGCCGGATCGAAGCCGTTCGGGAGCTGGATGGTGGGCGGCGCGGCGAAACCGGCCGCCTCGATGTCGAGCGTCAGCGTGCCGATCTGGCCGCTGTCCCGGATCGGCAGCGCATAACCGGCGCGCGGATCGATCGGGCTGGTGAAGCGCAGGCGGATGGTGCGGCTGCCGCCCGGGTTGATCGGGAAGATGCGGGTGCGGAACTGATTGGCGCGATCGACCTCGGCGAGGCCCGGATCGATCCGCTGCCGGACCCGCGCCTCATAAGCGATCCGGCCCTGCCGTTGATCGACCAGCACGCCGTCCACCAACGTGTCGCCGATGTCGAGCGCATAGCCGGTGACGACTGATCCGTCCGGCATGGCCAGCCGGAAATCGCCTTCCAATATGTCGCGGCTTTCATTGTGGAAGCGCGCGGTGATCGTCGTTTCGGCCACAGCGCCGTGGATGCGGACGCGCACATCCAGCCGCTCGATCGCGAGCTTGCGATCGTCCGTCTGCGGGCTGTCGATGCCGGCGATGCGCGCGGTCAGTGACGGGCTCGCGGTCAACGGCGGGGGCTCGTTTTGCTGGGCCGCGAGCGGTGCCGCGGCGACCGAGACGGTCAGCAACAAGGCGATGCGAAATTTGGACAAGGCAGAAACAGGCATCGCGGCGACCCTCCCCGTGCAGCGGCAACGCCCCTGTTACACTATATCCTTCTGAACGGCGGGTTTACGAAGCTGCTCAATCGGCGGGATTAAATCCCGGCATACCATTCGTAATCGCCGACATCCTCCCAATAGCCGCCCTTGCCGCCATAGACGCCGTCGAGGCTCGCGACCGCTTCGATCCGCTCGATATATTTGGCGTGCTTATAGCCAAGCTGGCGCTCGACCCGCAGGCGCAGCGGCGCGCCATTCTGCACCGGCACGAAGGCGTCGTTCAGGCCGTAAGCGAGGATGGTCTGGGGGTGGAAAGCGTCGACCAGGTCGATGCTCTCATAATAAGGCCGGTCGCCGAACCGGTCCATGCAGTGGAAGACGAGATAGCGCGCCTCGTCCCTGAGCCCCGCTGCGTCGAGGATCGGCCCCAGCACCGCGCCATGCCATTTGCCGATCGCCGACCAGCCCTCGACGCAATCGTGCCGAGTCACCTGCGTCCGGCTTGGCGAAGCCTGGACCTGCGCCAGCGTGAGCGACAGCGGGCGTGTGACCAGCCCGTCGATGCGCAGCCGCCAGTCGGCGAAGCCCCCGGCGGCGAGCCTTTGATAATCCGGCGTGTCGGGCCGCATATTGCCGTTGCCGCGGAAGGTGGGCGAGCGCTGGCTCTCGTCAAACTCGCGGGCCAGGGACTGGCCGAGGCCCAGCGACCGCTGCGCCTGCAGGTTCAGCCCCTCGAACACGCGCAGCCCGTCCCGAAAGCTCTCGCTCCGGTGCAGCCGGTCGCAGCCGACCAGAGCAGCGCCACTCGCAACGATCAGCACATGCCGCCGGGTGATCATCGCGGCTCCTCCTTCGGCCGGTACCAACCGGTGATCATTGCCCTCATGCCGCGGACCGGGCCTGCCAGCAGCACCATGACCAGATGCACGATGACGAAGCCGACCAGCAGGAAGGCAATGATGAAATGCACCGACCGCGCCGATTGCCGCCCGCTGAACATATCCACCAGCAAGGGCCAGTTCGCGTCCATCGCCGGCGACATGGCGAGGCCGGAGAAGATCATCGCCGGCAGGAGCAGGAAGATGACCGCGAAATAGCTGATCTTTTGCAACGTGTTGTACCGCGAAGCCGCCTCGCCCTGCGGAAAGCGCAAGCGGGCATGATCCTTCACCTCCTGCCACAGATGCCGCGGTCTCAGTTCGGCCAGGCCCGGCTTCAGCTCCCGCTGCGCGTGCCGGTTCCAGAACGCACGCACCATGAAGAACAGCAGACCGAAGGCGAACACCCAGGCAAAGGCCAGATGCCAGCGCCGCGCCCCGGCCAGATCGTAATTGGACGGGATCGTCGCCCAGCCAGGAAAGGCGCGCCGTTCCACCCGGCCGTCGCTGCGCGTCCACTGGCCCGCCAGCCCAGTCGTGCCGATCCGCGCTTCGCCGACGCGCAGATAGCCGCCACCATCGTCCGCTGCGATCTCCAGCCAGGCATAGTCGCTGTTCGCGCCATAATGCCCCCAATAGAGGCGCGGATGGGCGTTGAAGATCATCAGCCCGCTCATCAGCATGACGATGAGCGCAACCGCATTGGTCCAGTGCCAGAGGCGCGTCGAAAGGCGGTGGCGCTTTACCAGCGCCGGCGGCTGGGCTTTCGCCCCGTCCGCCACGGGAGGAGCCGGGGCAGGGGGAGCCTCCGCCGGAGGAACTGATTCCTCAGAAGTCGTCATGCACCATGTCGACCTCGCGGACGCGGCGGCGCTGGCGGGCCTGATCGACCAGATCGCGCAGCACCTCGCGCCGGCGCTTCGCGTCGCTGACCAGCGACATCATCAACGGGCCCTCGCGGGTCGTCTCGTCGGACGAGGTGATGCCGATCGTGCCGAGATTGGCGAGCTGGTTGATGATGGTGAAATCGATGCGGACGTCCTTGATCCGGTACAGCTCGATCTCGTCGATCGACTTTACGAAGATGCCGCGGCGGATCACCAGCCGGTCCGGCGTGATCTCGTAGCTGACCATCATGTTGGAAATCCATTTCCACGCGATCAGGCCGAGCCCGGCGACGCTGAGCAGGAGCGGCCACCAGCCGAGATTGGGGACTAGCCCGAGCACTGCCAGCACGATCCCCGCCAGGATCAGCAGCATCGTCCCCCAGCCGGCGAGCGTCCCGAGCAGCCAGCCCTTGGTCGACGAACGGAAAATGTCAGTGCCCATGCGACTCGTACCCCCGGATGTTGCGCAGAAGCGTAGCGCGTTCGCCGTTGCCCCTCAAACGCCCCGCGCCCGGTCTGCCTCGTCCAGCGCATAGAGCGACGCGCCTTTGGTCTCGCGCATCACCAGCGCGCTCACCAGGCTAATCCCGGCGGCGATGCAGATGTAGATAGCGATCGGCATCCAGCTGTCATAGTCGCGCAGCAGCCACGCCCCGATCAGCGGCGCCCAGGAGCCGGCGAACAGGGCCGTCACCTGATAGCCCATCGACACGCCGGAATAGCGCATCCGGGTCGGGAACATCTCGGTCATGATCGCCGGCTGCGGCGCATACATCAGGCCGTGGATCAGCAGGCCGATGACGATCGCCGCGACGATCATCATCGTCTCGCCCGTGTCGAACATCGGAAAGGCCAGGAAGGGCCAGGCCATCGTCAGCAATGCGCCGGCGATATAGACGGGGCGCCGCCCGATCCGGTCGGCCATCGCACCGATCGCGGGGATCGCCACCGAATGGGCCAGGTGGCCGACGAACAAGAGCGCCAGGATCCGCGTCGTATCGACCTGGATATGGTTCAGATACGTGATCGAGAAGGTGACGATCATGTAATAGACGATGTTCTCGCCGAACCTGAGGCCCATCGCGTTCAGCACGCCGCGCGGATAACTGCGAAGCACTTCGAGCGGTCCGAACTTGGCCTTCTCCTGCGCTTTCTCCTCTTCCTTGTGGGCCTGGAAGATCGGGGAATCGGTGATCTGGGTGCGGATGTAATAGCCGATGCCGACGATCACGACGCTCAGCCAGAAGCCGACGCGCCAGCCCCAGGACAGGAATTGCTCTTCGCTGAGCGTGATCGACAGAGTGATCAGCACCGCGGTGGCGAGCAGATTGCCGAGCGGCACCGCAGCTTGCGGGAAGCTGCCCCAGAAGGCGCGGCTGCGGTCCGGGCTATGCTCGGTCACCAGCAGCACCGCGCCGCCCCATTCGCCGCCGACGGCGAAGCCCTGGATGAAGCGCAGCAGCACCAGCAAAGCGGGCGCCCAATAGCCGATCGTCTCGAAGGTCGGCAGGCAGCCCATCAGGAAGGTGGACGTGCCGACCAGCACCAGGCTCAATTGCAGCAATGCCTTGCGGCCGATCCGGTCGCCGATATGGCCAAAGACGATGCCGCCCAGCGGCCGTGCAAGGAAGCCCACCGCATAAGTCGCGAAGGCCGCGATGATCCCGTCCAGCGGATTGCCGGTCGCGGGGAAGAAGAGCTGGCCGAAGACCAAGGTCGCGACGGTCGCGTAGAGGAAGAATTCGTACCATTCGACCACGGTGCCGGCCATCGAAGCGCCGACCACCTTGCGCAGGTAAGGCAGGTCAGGCTCGGCCTGCTTGGGATCGTAGACGCCCCCCGTCACTGTCTCAGTGCCCGCCATGATGCCCCTCCATGCCGCCGCCCGGCGCTTCCAGCCGCGCCTCGACCGTCACCGGCTGCGCCTTGGCGAAGGTCAGGGTCAACGGAATCGTCTGCCCGGCTTGCAGGCCGTCGCGCAGGCCGAACAGCATCAAGTGATGCGCCCCCGGTTCGAACGCGAGCGTGCCTGTCGTCGGCAGGCTGATCTGGTCGAGCTTGCGCATTCGGCTCACGCCATTTTCCTCGCTCGTCAGATGCAGCTCGATCCGCTCCGCCGCAGGAGAGGACGCCCCGGTCAGCACCTCGCTGCCGCCGAAGCCGGTGAGCTGGAAATATCCGGCGCCGGGCAATCCCGGCGCTGCGGGCAGGCGAACCTTGGCCTCGCCGACTTGCGGCTGGGACCCGGCCTTGGTCGAGGATTCAGCCTGCGGCTGGGATGCGGGCGCGCCGCAGGCGGACAGGGCCAGAACGGCTACGAACGGGACAAGCAATTTCATAGGCGCGCCCATAGGCCGGGAGCGCTTCTTGTCGCAACCGGAACGGCACCTATATCGACCGGCATGACGGGGTTTTCGCTCGCTAACGGCCGGAAGCCCCTAGGCAATTTTAATTGGGGCAGAGGCTAGGAATTATGGCGAAAGTCATCGGTATCGATCTGGGTACGACCAACAGCTGCGTTGCGGTCATGGACGGCGGCACCGCGAAGGTCATCGAGAATGCGGAAGGTGCGCGCACCACGCCAAGCATCGTCGCTTTTACCAAGGATGGTGAGCGGCTTGTCGGCCAGCCAGCCAAGCGGCAGGCGGTCACCAATCCCGACAACACGGTGTTCGCGGTGAAGCGCCTGATCGGCCGCCGCTTCGACGATCCCCTGACCAAGAAGGATATGGGCCTCGTCCCCTACACCATCACCAAGGGCCCGAATGGCGACGCCTGGGTCAATGCCGGTGGCAAGGATTATTCCCCCTCGCAGATCAGCGCCTTCACCCTGCAAAAGATGAAGGAAACGGCCGAGGCCTATCTCGGCGAGACGGTCACCCAGGCGGTGATCACCGTCCCGGCTTACTTCAACGACGCCCAGCGCCAGGCGACCAAGGATGCCGGCCAGATTGCCGGCCTTGAAGTGCTGCGCATCATCAACGAGCCGACAGCTGCGGCGCTCGCCTATGGCCTCGACAAGCAGGACGGCAAGACGATCGCGGTTTACGATCTGGGCGGCGGCACGTTCGACGTGTCGGTGCTGGAAATCGGCGACGGCGTGTTCGAGGTGAAGTCGACCAATGGCGACACCTTCCTCGGCGGTGAGGATTTCGACGCCAAGATCGTCGAGTGGCTGGCCGATCAGTTCAAGAAGAAGGAGGGCATGGACCTCCGTTCGGACAAGCTGGCTCTCCAGCGCCTGAAGGAAGCGGCCGAGAAGGCGAAGATCGAGCTTTCCTCGACCGCCACCACCGACGTCAACCTGCCCTTCATCACCGCCCGCATGGAAGGCGGCGCTTCGACCCCGCTTCACCTCGTCGAGACGCTGACCCGCTCCGATCTGGAGAAACTGGTCGGCGACCTGATCAAGCGCACGATCGATCCGATCAAGAATGCGCTGAAGGATGCCGGCGATCTGAAGCCCGGCGACATCGATGAGGTCGTCCTCGTCGGCGGCATGACCCGCATGCCGCGCGTCCGCGAGATCGTGAAGGAATTCTTCGGCAAGGAGCCGCACACCGGCGTCAATCCGGACGAAGTCGTCGCCATGGGCGCCGCGATCCAGGCCGGCGTGCTGCAGGGCGACGTCAAGGACGTGCTGCTGCTCGACGTGACCCCGCTGTCGCTCGGCATCGAGACCCTGGGCGGCGTGTTCACCCGCATGATCGATCGCAACACGACGATCCCGACCAAGAAGTCGCAGACCTTCTCGACCGCCGAGGACAATCAGAATGCGGTGACGATCAAGGTCTATCAGGGCGAGCGCGAAATGGCGGCGGACAATAAGGTCCTCGGCCAGTTCGACCTGGTCGGCATCCCGCCGGCGCCGCGCGGCGTGCCGCAGGTCGAGGTCACCTTCGACATCGACGCCAACGGCATCGTCAACGTCTCGGCCAAGGACAAGGGCACCGGCAAGGAGCAGCAGATCCGTATCCAGGCGTCTGGCGGTCTGACCGACAGCGACATCGAGCAGATGGTGCGCGATGCCGAGCAGTTCGCGGAGGCCGACAAGGAGCGCCGCGCCGCGGCCGAGGCCAAGAACAATGCCGAGAGCCTGGTCCACTCGACCGAGCAGCAATTGAAGGAGCATGGCGACAAGGTCGATGCCTCGCTGAAGGGCGAGATCGAGGCCGCGATCGCCGAGACCCGCACCGCTCTGGAAGGCGGCGACACCGCCGCGATCCAGGACAAGGCGCAGGCGCTCGCGCAGATCGCGATGAAGCTCGGTCAGGCGATTTACGAGAAGGATCAGGCGGCGGCTTCGGCCAATGCCGGCGGCGCCGATGCGGGCACCGGTGGTCCGGACCTGAATAAGGGCGACGAGGAAGAGGTCGTCGACGCCGAATTCTCGGAAGTGGACGAGAATAAGGGCTGAGCCCGGATGGAGGCTTACCGACATCCCGGCCCCGGCCAGGAAGAATCATCGCCAGACCGTGAACTTCACCTCTGCGATGAGCGCCTGGCCGGGGGCGGAATGACGGTGCCGGGGGACTGTCATGCTTGACGCCGATTATTACGAATTGCTCGAGGTCGAGCGCACCGCCGACGATAAGACGATCAAATCGTCCTATCGCCGCCTCGCCATGCAATGCCATCCGGACAAGAATCCCGGCTGCGCGCAGAGCGAGGCGAAGTTCAAGGCGATCAGCGAGGCCTATGATTGCCTGAAGGATCCGCAGAAGCGGGCCGCTTATGATCGCTTCGGCAAGGCCGCGTTCCAGAATGGCGGGATGGGCAATGGCCCGCCGCCCGATTTCAGCGACATTTTCGAATCCGTCTTCGGCGAATTCATGGGCGGCGGTCGCGGCGGCGGCGGGCGGCGCACCAACGTGCTGCGCGGCAACGATTTGCGCTACGATCTGGAAATCAGCCTCGAGGATGCCTTCAACGGCCGCGCGGTCGAACTGAATGTCGATGGCACCGCCGCCTGCGAGCCGTGCGACGGCAAGGGCGCCAAGCCCGGCACCTCGGCGCGCACCTGCAACATTTGCGGCGGCCGCGGCCAGGTCCGCGCCCAGCAGGGCTTTTTCGTGCTGGAGCAGACCTGCCCGTCATGCCGTGGCGTTGGCGAGGTGATCGCCGATCCCTGTCCGTCCTGTCGGGGCGAGGGCCGGGTCGAGAAGCGCAAGAGCCTGGACGTCAACGTCCCCCCGGGCGTCGATGAAGGCACCCGCATCCGCCTCGCCGGTGAAGGCGAGGCCGGCATTCGCGGCGGACCGCCGGGCGATCTCTACATCTTCATCCATCTGGCGCGGCACAGCGTGTTCCAGCGCGAGGGCACGACCCTGTTCGCTCGGCTGCCCTTGAGCTTCACCACCGCCGCTCTGGGCGGCACGGTGGAGGTACCCGGGCTCGACAGGGGCCGCCACGAGGTGAAGATCCCGGCCGGCATGCAGTCCGGCAAACAGGTCCGCATCCGCGGCGCCGGCATGCCGATCCTGAACGGGCGCGGGCAGGGCGACATGGTGATCGAGGTCCATGTCGAGACTCCGACCCGGCTGACCGCCAAGCAGAAGGAATTGCTGGAGGAATTCCGCTGCACCGAAACCGGTGAGGAATGCCCGGAAAGCAAGGGCTTCTTCCAGAAGGTTAAGTCCCTCTGGGAGGGATGATCAGGGCCTAGCAGGCCGCGATCAGGATCGCTCGAACGCCCTTGTGGCTGGGATCGTAGCTGAGCTTGGCGGACAGGCTCGCGGCCATCGCCTTCACCAGCTTCGTGCCGACGCCGGTGCCGCGCACCTTGCCGTCGCTCGGCAGGCCGCAGCCGTCATCTTCGACGGTCAGGCTGAATTTCGTCTCGCTGTCGCGCCTCAGCGCGATCCGGATCTCGCCCGCCACGTCCGGCCCATAGGCATATTTGCAGGCATTGGTGACGAGCTCGCTGACGATGATCCCGACCGGCACGGCCCGGTCGGTTTTCAGCCGCAGCGGTTCTGCGGTCAGCGTAAGGCGGCACGGCAAGGCCGGGGTCGACCAGGCCTCCTCCAATTCCGCGACCAGCGCCGCCAGATATTCCGACATCTCGACCGATTGGACGTCGTCCGAAGTGTAGAGCCGGCGATGGACCTGGGCGATCGCCTGAATCCGGCGCTGCGTATCCTCCAGCGCCGCCTTCGCCCCCAAATCGGCCAGCGCGCCGGCCTGCATATGAACGAAGGCCGAAACCAGCTGCAGGCTGTTGGCGACGCGGTGGTTGACCTCGTGCAGCAGCGCTTCGAGCCGCTCGTTGGTCGCGCGCAACTCGCGTTCGGCATCCGCTTTGGCCCGCGCCAGGCTGGCCGTTCGGATCGCCCCGTGGAGCGTCTGGGCGAGCAGGTCGAAAAAGGGTTCGCCCATGCTCTTGACGACATAATCGACCGCGCCGCTCTTCAGCGCCGCGACCGCGACGCTGCTGTCGTCGGAGCCGGTGACATAGACCACGGGTGGCGCGTCCGGAGTCGCCCGCAACTGGGCCAGCGTCTCCAGCCCGTCCTGGATCGGCATGTAGTGATCGACGGTGACGACATCGAACCGCTCGTTCGCCGCCCGCTCTGCCCCCTCGCGGCCGCTTGCCGCGCCGGTCACCCGAAATCCGCGCCGAGTCAGCGCCCGCGCGGTCAGAACACGCAGGCCTTCGTCGTCATCGATGTAGAGCAGGTGCGGCGCGGGTTCGGTCAAGCACCGGCCTCCGGCACCTGCATCACCGACAGGAACAGCCCAAGCTGGCGGATCGCCGTGGCGAAATTCTCATAATTGACCGGCTTGGTGATGTAGACGTTCGCGCCCAGATCATAGCAGCGATCGATCTCGCGCTGATCGTCAGTGGTGGTCAGCACCACCACCGGGGTCCGGTGCAGCCGCTCGTCGCCCTTGATCTTGGCGAGGATGTCGGTGCCGCTCATGTCCGGCAGGTTCAGATCGAGCAGGATCAGCGCCGGGCCGTTCAGCGCCGGACCATGCTCATGTTCGAACAAATAGGTGATTGCGCTGGTGCCGTCCGCGAAGTGGCGGACGTCGTTGCTGATCCCCGCGCGACGCAGATTCTTTTCGATGAGCCGCGCATGCCCTTCGTCATCCTCGATCATGACGATGGTAAGCATCTGGTAATCGGTCATTATCCGGTTTCTTCTCCGCTCAGGCTCAGCGGCAGGGAAAGCCGAAATGTCGCACCTTCGTCAAGCGCCGATTCGACCTCGATCGTTCCGCCGAGCCGCCACACCAACGATCGGACATGCGCCAGGCCGATTCCCTCGCCCGGACGGTCTTGCTGGCCGGAGCGTCGGAACAGGTCGAAAATCCGTTCGTGATCCTTGCCGTCGATGCCGCGGCCATTGTCCTTGATCTCGAAGAGGACGCGGCCGCCTTCCTGCGCACGGCCGGTGACCGCGATCTGGCCGGGGCGGCCGGGCTGCAGATATTTGACGGCGTTTTCGATGATGTTCGAGAAAATCTGATCGATCGCGACGCGGTCCGAGGTGATCGCCGGAAGCTGTCCGACCGTGATTTCGGCGCCGGCATCGTCGATCAGATGGCGCAGCGTGCTGATCGCGTTGCCGACCAGAGCGGTGACGTCGAGCGGCTCGGGCGTGAGCACGCGGCGGCCTTGCCGCGACAAGGTCAGCACCGCGGTGATCAGCCGGTCCATCTTCTGCGTCGAGGCCCGGATAAAGCGCGCGGCTTCCGGCAGGTCCTCGTCGACCGCCATCTTCGCCTCGGGCGTGACCAGATCGGGGGCATGCTCCTCGACCGAAGCGACCAGGCGGGAAAGCGGCTCCCGTGCCGCCTCCAGTTCGGCCGTGAAGCCCATCACGTTGACCAGCGGCGAGCGCAAATCGTGGCTGACGATGTAGGCGAAGCGCTGAATCTCTTCATTGGCGCGCTGCAATTCGTTGGTTCGCTCCCCAACCACGCCTTCCAGGTCGGTGTTCAGCCGGTGGAGCACTTCGCGCGAGCCCGCCAGTTCGCTGGTGTAGCGCCGAATCACCAGGATCGCGGCGGCGATCATCGCCAGCATCAGGAACGCACAGAAAGCGAGGATGCCGTAGGACGTGTTCAGCGCTTCCTGCTGGCTGCGAGTCCGCTCTTCCAGCAGCTGACTTTCGACCCGCGCCATCTCGAGCCGTGACTCCCGAATGTCGCGCAGCAGATCGGCGCTGCGGTCGGAGGTAAAGGCCGACATGGCGGCCTGGATCTCGCCCCGGTCGATCGCTTCGATCGAGCGGCTGTCGATCTGGCGGATGTCATTGACCATGGCGGTTAGCGAGCGGGCGCGCTCTGCCTGGCGCTCATTGTCGCTGACCTCGGCCTCCAGCCTCGGCAATTCCTCGTCGAGCACGCGCATGGCCAGGGCCCAGCTCTCGCGGAAGCGGGGATCGCGCTGGATGAGATAGCCGCGGCGGGCGGCCTCGCTCCTCTCCACCTGGATGCCGATCGATGCGATCAGCGCCTCGACATCACGGGTATGCTGGACCCGCGCCGCCCGCTCTTCGCCTTCGCGCAGAGTCGTGATGGCGAAGAAGGCGGCAACGATCAGCGCGATCACGCCGATGGAGATCAGCGCGGTGATGATGCCGCCGATCCGCCTGACGCCGGCACCTGACAGGGGCTGGCCGGCCCTGCTGGGTGCTGTGTCAGCCTGGACGGCGGGCTCGCTCAAGCGCCGAACACGCGGGCGAAGATGGTATCGACGTGGCGCAAGTGGAAATCGAGATCGAACAAGGCCGCGATCGCATCGGCCGAGAGCAATGCGGTGACTTCCGAATCCGCCTGGAGCAGCGCCATCAGGCTCAGCTGGCCGTCGGCTTCCCACACCTGCATCGCATTGCGCTGGACCAGCCGGTAGGCATCCTCGCGGCTCGCGCCGGCCTGGGTCAGTGCCAGCAGCACGCGCTGCGAGTGGACGAGGCCGCCCATCCGGTCGAGATTGCGCTGCATCCGTTCCGGGTAGACCAGCAATTTGTCGACCACCCCGGTCAGCCGCGCCAGCGCGAAGTCGAGCGTGATCGTCGCGTCAGGGCCGATATAACGCTCGACCGACGAATGGCTGATGTCGCGCTCATGCCACAAGGCGACATTCTCCAGCGCGGGCGTGACCGCCGAACGAACCATTCGGGCGAGGCCGGTGAGGTTCTCGGTCAGCACCGGGTTGCGCTTGTGCGGCATCGCCGACGAACCCTTCTGCCCTTCGGAGAAGAATTCTTCCGCTTCCAACACCTCGGTGCGCTGCATGTGGCGAATTTCGATCGCCAGCCGCTCCATCGACGAAGCGATCACGCCGAGCGTCGCGAAGAACATCGCGTGGCGGTCGCGCGGGATCACCTGCGTCGAGATCGGCTCGGCTGTGAGGCCCATCGCCTTGGCGACATGCTCCTCCACCCGCGGATCGATCTGCGCGAAGG
>JAFAEG010000021.1 GCA_023424095.1 Pseudomonadota bacterium
CGAATGGGCCGCAGCGCGGGGCCCCGGCCGGCGCCGGGGAACAGGTCAGACGGCGACTCCTAATTCGCCGCCGCGATCGCCACCAGCGCCGAGTCCATCCGCGCCGTCGCGCTCGCCCCGCCGGGCATGTCGTTGGCGAAGAAGGCGAAGCTCAGCCGCCGCCCGCTCGCCGCGATCAGATAGCCGGACAGGCCGTTGGCGGCGTTGATCGTGCCGGTCTTGGCGAAGATCCGCCCCTCAAGCGCCGTGCCGCGAAAGCGGTTGCGCAAGGTCCCGTCCACACCGCCGATCGGAAAGGAATTCCGCCACGCCGCGCCCCAGGGCTGGCGCGCCGCCCAGTTCAGCAAAGCGATCATCGCCCGCGGCGAGATGCGATTATAGGTCGACATGCCGGACCCGTCCGACAGGTCCCAGCCGGTCCGCGCCGCACCGGCCTGCGCCATCATCGCCTCGACCCCCGCGACCCCGCCCGCGATCGAGCCATCGCCGCGCGCCAGGCCGATCCGCCGCAGCAGCAATTCGGCGTGCAGATTCTGGCTGTCCTTGTTGATCCGCACGATGTCCTCGGCCAGCGGCGGCGGCGTCAGCCGGGCGAGCGCTTCGGCGGACGGCGCCGGTGAGGCCCCGGGAAGGCGATGCGACGCCGAGACCGCGCCGCTGACCTGCACCCCCCGCGCCTCCAGCATCGCGCGCAGCGCCCAGGCCGCATAATGGGCCGGATCGTCGATGCCGAGCCGCAGCGTCGCCGGCTCCGCGCCAGCCGCGATTTCCCCGGTGACTATCAGATCGGCGCTGCCCGGCAAGCGCACGAAATCCACATTCGTCCGCTGCCCCGCCGCAACCGTGACCACCCGGCTCACGACCCGAAAATAAGAGGGCGCCTGCAGCCGCGCCGCCTCGCCCACCGCGCCCGGCACCACCCGCAGGACGAGTTCATTGTCGTCGAGGCTGAGCGCCGCCACCCCCGTGCCGGAACGGGTGTGGATGTTGTTCCAGCTCATGCCGGGGCTCCAGCGATCGTCCGCGAACGCCCGCGCGTCGCCGATCACATTGCCGACCCGCCGGGTCCGTGCCGCCACCGCGTCGGCCAGAGCGGCGAGGCAATTGACGGTGCAACCCGCCGCGCTGGACAGGCGCGCGTCGCCGTGACCGATCAGGATGACGTCGGGCGCATCGCCGCTTCCGGGCGCGAGCCGCACAATCGCTCCGCCGGCACCGTCCGGCTGATCAAGCCCACTTAGCGTGACATAGGCGGCAGCCGTGGTCAGCAGCTTCGTGTTCGACGCCGGCACGAACCGCGCTTCCGGATTGATCGCGACCAGTTCACGCCCGCTTTCGTCCGTCACCACCAGCCCGAAGCGGGTGCCGGTGGGGGCCTCGGCGAGGCTCGTTTCGACCTGTCGCTGCACCGCCGGCTGGGCGGCGGCGGGCGCGATCGGACCCAGAATGAGGGCGAGAGCGACGAGGGGGCTGAGAAGGCTGCGCATGACGGCGAGCCTAGGTCGGAACGGCGACGGCGCAAGCCGGGGGCGCTCATTCAGAGCCTTTGCGCGCCCATAACGAAGCCGCATGAGCAGGCCTCCCGGCGCTTGCACCGGCTCACCGCTCACCTATCAGGGCGACCCATGCGGGGTCGGTATCTGTTCTTGTGGGTGGCGCTCGTCGTCCTGGCCTTCGGTCAGGCGAGCCTCGCGATCGCGCAGAGGCCAGCGCCCGCCACCCTGATCCGCAACGCCCATGTCTTCGACGGCACCGGCACGCCCGCCGCGCCCGGCGATGTGCTGATCCAGGGCGACCGGATCGTCGCGGTCGGCCAGCGCCTGCGTGCCCCCCGTGGGACGCGGGTGATCGACGGGCGGGGCATGACCTTGCTGCCGGGCCTGCACGATCTGCACACCCATTTGCGCGCACCCGGTTTCCAGGCGCCGGACGATCTGGGCAAGGCCTATGCCGGCCACCTCCTGCACGGCGTCACTAGCGTCAACGATTTCTCCGTATCGGGCGAGATGCTTGACCCCATTCGCGCGATGGTCGCGGACGGGACAGTGGCCGCGCCGAACCTTCAGCTCGCGATGCGGATCGGCGTGCCGGGCGGCCACGGCACCGAATATGGCTGGGGCGATTTCTTCACGCAGGAGGCGGCGACGCCGCGCGCCGCGAACCTGGCGATGGACCGGGCTCTGCCGTACCGGCCGAACGTCATCAAGGTGTTCGCCGACGGCTGGCGCTACGGCCGCGGCCCCGGCATCAACAGCATGAATTTGCCGACCATGCGCGTGATCGTCGAGCGCGCCCATGCGGCCGGCATTCCGGTGATCACGCACACCGTGACGCTCGAGGGCGCGAAGACCGCGGCGGAAGCGGGCGTCGATGCGCTCGGTCATGCCATTGGCGACTTCATCGTCGACGATGAACTGATCTCGCTGATGCGCGAAAACGGCACGGCCTATGTGCCGACCATGGTGGTCTATGAGCCCGACCAGGGCCGCCAGTTCGCGCCGGAAGAATGGGCGAAGCTGCGGCCGGAGGAGCAAGCGCGGGAAGAGGCCTTCCGCCGCCGCGAAACCGGGCCGGTGCCGCCGCTGGAGGCCCGGCGCTGGGAGATCATGCGCGAGAATCTGCGGCGGCTGAAGGCGGCGGGCGTGCGGGTCGGGATCGGCACCGACGCAGGGATTGGCGGCGTCTATCAGGGCTCCTCGGCGATCCGCGAGCTGCGGGTGTTGGCGCAGGACGGCTTCACCCCGGCCGAGGCTCTGGCCTCCGCGACCAGCATCAGCGCCAGCATTTTGCGCCGCACCGATCATGGCCGGATCGCACCCGGACAACAGGCCGACCTGATCCTGGTCGGCGGCCGCCCCGACCAGCGCCTCGAGGATCTTTACGACGTTCGCCGCGTCTTCGTGAACGGCCGCGAGACCGACCTGCCCGCGCTGCGCCGCCTCCTCGCCTCGAACGCGCCGACGCCGCTGCCGGTGACCCGCCTGACCGGCCCGATCGACACCGGCGCCGGCCGCGACGGCCGCACCGATCTCGGCACGCTCCCGGTCGAAACCTACGAATCCGGCACCGACCACAGCCACATCCACCACGTCCGCGAGGCCGGCCCGCCGCCGCGCATCTTCCTGGTCGCGCGCATGGGCGCGGCGCCGCAGCCTTTCGCCAATCTCGTTTTGCCGCTGGCCCCCGGCGCGATTCACCTCGCCGACGCCACCGGCTTCACCGGCATCGCCTTCGATGCGCGCGGCCTCGGCCGCTACGCACTGCAGCTCGACATTTACGGCGTGGACAATGCCCGTCCCTTTCGCGCCGCTTTCGAGGCTGGCGCGGCGACGCGGGAGGTCCGCGTCCCGTTCAGCGCCTTCGCCAGCGGCGATGCGGATGCGCGGCTGGACCTTGCCCGGCTGCGCGCCTTGATCATCCGGCTGGAGGGCGAAACGGGCGGACAGGCGACGTTGGAAATCGGGAACGTCCGGCTTTATCGTTAGCGTCTGTTGGCAAGAACCAGTTCCCCGGGGAGCGGCTAGCCCCGAGGGCAGCTTCCCGCTGTCGGCGTCTTCTCCAGGCCGCGTCCCGGTGCAGCCCCGCTGAGCGCGCCATTCTCCACCGCGAGCACACCGTTCACCACCACCGCGCGCATTCCCACGGCAAGCTCCGTCGGCTGCTCATAGGTCGAGCGCTCCGCATAGGCCGCCGGATCGAACATCACGATGTCGGCAAACGCCCCCTGACGCAGCCGGCCGCGATCCGCGATCCCGAACGTGTCGGCGGTCAAGGCGGTGCTGCGGTGGATGAAATCCTGCAGGCTCAGCACCCGGCGGCGGACGACATATTCGGCATATTTGCGCGCGAAGCTCCCGAACATGCGTGGATGCCCGGCCGAGGCGTCGGAGCCGGTCATCACCCATGGCCGCGCCATGAAGGCGGCAATGTCCTCCTCGGTCTGGTTGAACGAGGCGACGGCCGGGTCCGCGACACGAATGATGTCGATCGCGGTCTGCACCGGATCGGGCGAGCCCCGCTCCTCCGCGACCTGCGACAGCCGCTTGCCGCGATGCGGCCCCTCGGTGATCAGCAGCGCCAGCGCACCACCGCGGCGCCTCAAATTGTCGGCCATCTCGCCCATCAGGCGCGGCAGCATGGCGACATTGTCGAAGCGCGCGAGCAGGGCCGGGCGCCCACCATCCTGCGCCCAGCGCGGCACCAAAGCGGCCGCCAGGCTCGTGCCGGACGCGGTCCAGGGATATTGATCCGCCGTGACCCGCTGCCCCGCCGCCTGCGCCGCCTCGATCCGGGCGATGATCGCCGGGGCCTGACCATGGACGTCCACGCCCAGCGCCTTGATGTGGGAGATGTTGACCGGCAGCCCGGCCTGGCGACCGATTTCGATGGCTTCGTTGACGGCGGCGGCAAGGCCGATCGAGTAACTGGATTCGTCCCGGATATGGCTGTCGTAAAGGCCGCCGCGCCGGCCGGCCTCGCGCGAAAGGGCCACCACCTCGTCAATGCGGGCAAAGCTTTGCGGCGCGTAGAACAGCCCGGTCGAAAGACCGAGCGCACCATCGCACATGGCGGTCGCGACCAGGGCCTTCATTCGGTCGAGATCGGCCGGCGTGGGCGCGCGATCGTCGGACCCGATCACTTCACTCCTGACCGCGCCGAAGCCGACAAAGGCGGCGTAATTGATCCCGACCGGCTTCGTCCGCCAGCGCCGCAGCAGCGTCCCGACATCCGGCTCACCGCCGCCATCATTGCCGATCACCGCGGTCGTCACGCCCTGCATCAGGAAGGCCGGCACGAGCCGCGTCCGCGCGTCGTCGGAGGCCAGATCGGCGCCCATATGGGTGTGCGGGTCGATGAAGCCGGGCGCGACGATCATGCCCTGCGCGTCGATCACCTTCGTGGCGCGATAGGTCAGGCGCGGGCCGACCGCGCGGATGCGATCGCCTTTCACCGCGACATCGCCGGTGAACGGCGCGGCCTCGCCGGTATAGATCGTTCCGCCGCGGATGATCAGATCGACCCGCTCCGGCTGCGCCCCGCCGCCGAGCGCGAGCGCCGCCGCCAGCAGTCCGATCGCGCGCAAGATCATCCCATTCCCCAGAAGCCCGCAGCGGGCGGGTGGAGCAGGCCGCTCTCGTCCCGCACCCCGCCGGGCCGATCCTCGGCAAGCCAGAGCGGCCCGTCAAGATCGACGAAATCGCTCAGCATCGCGATCTGGAAAGCGGGCGCGATCGACAGCGAGCTGGAGATCATGCAGCCGGTCATCAGCTTCAGCCCCCGCCCCCGCGCTTCCCGCGCCAGCAGCAGCGCCTCGGTCAGCCCGCCGCTCTTGTCGAGCTTCACGTTCACGGCCTGGTAGCGCTTCGCGACCCGATCGAGATCGGCCGCGACATGCACCGCCTCGTCCGCGCAGATCGGCACGGCGGAGATGAAATGCTCCAGCCAGCAATCGTCCGCCGCAGAAACGGGCTGTTCGAGCAGATCCACCCGCGCCTCGACCAGGGCGTCCTGCATCGTCGCCAGCAACTCCTGATCCCAGCTTTCATTGGGATCGACGATCAGGGCCGCCTCCGGCGCCGCAGCGCGCACCGCCCGGATCCGCGCTGCCGGATCGCCGGCGTCGACTTTCACCTTCAGCAAAGGCGCGCCGCCCGCATCCCGCGCCGCCGCCGCCATCGCTTCGGGCGTATCGATGCCGATGGTGAGCGCGCTGACCACCGGCCGCGGCGGATCGCCGACCGCCTTGCCGGAAAGCCGCGCTTCCAGATCCCACAAGGCGCAATCCACCGCGTTGCGCGCCGCCCCGGCCGGCATCGCGGCGCGCAATTCGTCGCGGCTCGCGCCGGCCTCGATGATCCCCCGCGCGGCCTCGATCGCCGCCAGCGCGGTCTCGATGCTCTCGCCATAGCGCGGATAGGGCACGCCCTCGCCCCGCCCGATCGCGCCGCTTTCGCTCAGTTCCACCGTCACCACATCGGCCGCTGTCTTGACGCCGCGGGCGATGCGGAAGGGGCGGCTCAGCGGGAAGCGGTCGTGGCGTGCGGCAAGGGTGCGGCGCATAGCAATTCGTCGAGGATCGGTTCGACCCCGAAGGCGATCGGATCGGTGCAGGGAAGGCCCAGCCGGTCGGCGGTGACGGCGCATTCCCGCGCCGCTTCCTCCCGGCTCAGCGCCGAGGTGTTGAGGCAGATGCCGACGGCGCGAACCTGCGGGGTGGTCAGCCGCGCCGCCTCCAGATTGCGCGCCAGGCAATCGACCAGATCCGGCACCTGATAGCCCGGAAGGCCGCGAATGTGCGGTCGGCGCGGCTCGTGGCACATCACCAGAGCCTCCGCCTGTGCGCCGTGCAAAAGCCCCAGCGAGACCCCGGCGAAGCTCGGGTGGAAGAGCGAGCCCTGCCCCTCGATCACGTCCCAGCCATCGTCCTGGCGCGCCGGGGCGAGCCGTTCGACCGCGCCGGAAATGAAGTCCGCCACCACCGCGTCGACGGCGACGCCACCGCCCGCGATCATGATGCCGGTCTGGCCGGTGGCGCGGAAATCGGCCGTCTCGCCGCGCGCCTGCAGCC
The DNA here is from genome assembly GCA_023424095.1 of Pseudomonadota bacterium. GTDB lineage: Bacteria > Pseudomonadota > Alphaproteobacteria > Sphingomonadales > Sphingomonadaceae > Allosphingosinicella. The sequence goes on from JAFAEG010000021.1 coordinate 6,569, forward strand.
CGCGCACCAAGGCGAGCGAAGCATACATCTTGCCGACCGAACAGTCGGTGCCGACGGTCAGCAGGCGCTTGCCCGCGCGCGGCGCGCCACTGCCGACGCGAAGATCGTGCGGCGGATCGCGAACGTCGAACAAAAGCAGCCCGCGCGCCGCCGCCAGTTCGACCAGCCGAGGCTGATCGCGGAGGCGATGATGCAGGCCGGAGGCGACATTCATCCCGGCTTCCAGCGCCGCCGCCGCATCCTCGATCAGATCGGGGCCCATCCGGCCGCCGGCCCCGGCAATGCCGAGGATCAGCGTCTTTGCGCCCGCCGCGGCGCCTTGCGCCATGGTCATGCGTGGAAGGCCGAGCGTCAGCGGGCTTTCGTCGCGCCGATATTCGCCGACGCACGCCTCGCCCCGGAATTCGGCGACCCCGCGCGACGTCTTGATCGACAGCGGATCCGCCGTCGCGCCGAGATAGAGAAGATAAGGTGCTGGTATCATTGGCCGGGACGCTAAACGCCTCTCCGCCCGCCCGCGCATACAGTCAAAGCGGCCCGCCATAGCCTCTCGCTATGCGTTCAGGCCGGGGCCGCGCTCATGCCGCGTCCAGGATGCGCTCCATCACCTTCAGGAAGTCGCTCGCCAGCGCGCCGGGCGGCCGGCTCATCAGCGACATGGCGTGAATGTCGAAAGTGATGCGCGGTTTCAGCGGCCGCATCGACAGGCCCGGCGTCAAACAGGCCTGGGCGGTGAAGCTGTCCACTACGCTCATCCCCACGCCCTGCCGCACGAGCGCGCCAGCCATATAGAAGGTCCGCGCCGACACCACTTCGTCCAGCGCGAGGTCGAGCCGCTCCAGCTCGTCCATGAAAATCTGCCCGATCGGCCCGCTCGCGGCGAGGCTGATGAAGCGCTGGCCGTCGAGCACGCTCAAAGGCACGACCGGCGGCGCGTCCGGCATGTCCTGCTCGCGATAGAGCAAAACCAATTCGCCCTCGCCCAGCCAGCGCTGCGAGATCGGCGCGGCCGGCGGCACTTCATAGGCGATGGCGATATCGGTCTCGCGCTCGTGCAATTTGCGCATCAGATCGTCATGATGGACGGTCTGCAGATCGAAGCGCACGTCCGGGTGGGTGGCGAGGAATTTCGACACCGCCATCGGCACGATCTCCAGCGCCAGCGACGGCAAGGCGAGGATGCGCAAGGTCCCGCCCGCGCCGCGCCGTAGATTGCGCCCCGCCTCGCGCAGCGCGTGCACCCGGTCCTGGATCTCCTTCACGTCGCCGAAGAGCGTGTGCGCATCCTCGGTCGGCACCAGGCCGCCATTGGTCCGCTCGAACAGAGGAAAGCCGAGCAGGCTCTCCGCGTGGCGAAGCATCTTCGAAACCGACGGCTGCGACACGTTCAGCGCGCGGGCGGCGGCGCTGACCGAGCCGTTCACGTAAACGGCGTGGAAAATCTCGATGTGGCGCAGGTTCATTGCGGCCCCGATCCTAACGGCGCGAGGCCGTCGAGCAAGCGCACGATCCGCTCGGCCGCCACCTCGGCCGAAATGCTGACGGTGTCGATGTGCAGCTCCGGCGCGTCCGGCGCTTCATACGGGCTGTCCAGGCCGGTCAGGTTCGTCACCTCGCCGCGCTGGGCCTTCGCATAGAGACCCTTGGGATCGCGGCGCACCGCTTCCTCCAGACTCGCATCGACGAACACCTCCAGAAAGGCGCCGTCGGGAAACAGCTCGCGCACAGCGCGGCGGTCGGCGCGATAGGGCGAAACGAAGGCGCACAGGACGATCAGCCCCGCATCCCACATCAGCTTCGCGACCTCGCCCGCGCGGCGAATATTCTCCACCCGGTCGGCGGGCGTAAAGCCCAGGTCGCGGGTCAGACCGTGGCGCAGATTGTCGCCGTCGATCACATAAGTGTGCCGGCCAAGCGCGTGCAGCAGCCGCTCGGTGGCGTTGGCGATCGTGGACTTGCCCGCCCCCGGCCGCCCGGTCAGCCAGATCACGCGCGGCTGCTGGCTCTTGCGGGCGGCGCGCGCCTCGCGGTCGATCGCCAGTTCCTGCCAGGCGATATTGTGCGAGCGGCGAAGCGCGAACTGGATCATCCCCGCGCCTGCGGTCGCATTCGTCTCGCGGTCGATCAGCACGAAGCCGCCGAGATCGCGGCTGCGGTCATATGGCTCGAACGCGATCGGCCGGTCGAGCGACAGCGTGACCAACCCCGCCGCATTCTTCACCAGCGTCCGCGCGGGCACCGGCGCGCCGGTTTCGACATCGATCGCATGCTTCAGCGCGGTGACGGTGGCGATCGCGCTCGTCGGCCCGAGCTGGAAAAGGTAGGAGCGACCCGGGATCATCGCCGCCTCGTCCAGCCAGGCGAGCGCGGCCTCGAACTGATCGGCGACTTCCGGCACGGCATCGAAAGCGGCGATCATGTCGCCGCGGGCGCAATCGACCTGCTGCGCGAGTTCGAGCGTCACCGCCTCGCCCGCTTCAGCGATCGCGACTTCGCGCCCAACCGCGACGATCCGCGCCACCGGCGACGCCGCGCCGGAGGGCATGACCCGGATCGCCTCACCGGTCCGAACGCTGCCGCTGGCAATGGTGCCGGACAGCATGCGCGCGCCTGAATCGTCGCGCGTCACGAGTTGCACCGGCAGGCGCAGCGGAACGGGATCCACCTCCCAGATCAGGAACCTGTCGAGCCATTCGGCGAGGCTCGGTCCGTCGCGCCAAGGCATCGACGACGAGATTGTGCCGACATTGTCGCCTGTCTTCGCCGAAAGCGGAATGGCGACGTAAGATATGCCCAGGCTTCCCGTCAGCGCGTCGAAATCGGCGACGATATGCTCGAAGACCGCCTGATCGTATCCGACCAAATCCATCTTGTTCACCGCCAGGATCACGTCGCGAACGCCCAGCATCGAGAGGATCAGGCTGTGCCGCCGGGTCTGCGTGACCACGCCCTTGCGCGCATCGACCAAGACAATCGCTATGTCCGCGCGCGAGGCGGCGGTGACCATGTTGCGGGTATAATGTTCGTGCCCCGGCGCGTCGGCCAGGATGAAGCGGCGGTTCGGCGTCTCGAACGAGCGGTAAGCGACGTCGATGGTGATGCCCTGCTCGCGCTCCGCCTCCAGCCCGTCGAGCAGCAGCGAGACGTCGCCCGCCTCGCCCAATGCCGCGAGCTGATCGTCCGGCACCTGCCCGCAGGCTTCCAGCAGCCGCCCGATCAGGGTCGATTTGCCGTCATCGACGCTGCCGCAGGCGACGCAGCGCAGCAAAGGCCGGTCCACCGCGTCCATCAGAAATAGCCCTCGCGCTTGCGCCGTTCGAGCCCCGCGCCGGCCTCCGCATCGATCGCCCGCCCGGCGCGCTCGGACACACGCCGCGAACCCTCCAGCTCGGCGACGATCGCGTCCACGTCCGCCGCCTCGCTCTCGACCGCGCCGGTCAGCGGGTAGCAGCCCAAGGTGCGGAAACGGACCATGCGGGTTTCGGCGACTTCGCCCTCGGCCAACCGGAAGCGGTCGTCATCGACCATCAACAACATGCTGTCGCGCTCGACCACCGGTCGGGGCGCCGCGAAGTAGAGCGGCACGAGCTCGATCCGCTCACGGGCGATGTAGCGCCACACGTCCAGTTCGGTCCAATCGGACAAGGGGAACACACGGAAGCTCTCACCGGCCGCCTTGCGCAGATTGGCGACCCGCCACAATTCGGGCCGCTGCCGCCGGGGCTCCCAGCCGCTGACCGGTGAGCGGAAGCTGTAGACGCGTTCCTTCGCCCGGCTCCTTTCCTCGTCCCGCCGCGCGCCACCGAACGCCGCGTCGAAGCCGTGCAGCCCAAGCGCCTGCTTCAGCCCTTCCGTCTTCCACAGATCGGTATGCGCCGCGCCATGATCGAACGGATTGATCCCGCGCGCCTCGGCGTCCGGATTGCGGTGGACGAGCAACCGCACGTCGCCTGCCGCCGCGATCCGGTCCCGAAAGGCGTACATCTCCCGGAATTTCCAGCCGGTATCCACGTGCAGCAGGGGAAAGGGCAAAGCCGCCGGCGCGAACGCCTTGCGCGCCAGGTGCAGCATCACCGCGCTGTCCTTGCCCATCGAATAGAGCATGACCGGCCGCTTCGCCTGCGCGACCGTTTCGCGCAGGATGTGGATGCTCTCCGCTTCCAATTGGTCGAGGCCGCCGCGACCGCTCATCCCGCCGCTCGATCCGAGATCAGCCGCCCCTGCTCCAGCGTCAGGATGCGGGTGCAATGCTCCAGCGTCTCGCTGCGATGCGCGACGATGATGATGCTCATGGCCGGATCGCGGCCGACCAGCGCGCCCAGAATGCGCCGCTCGGTGGCGACGTCGATCGCATTGGTCGCCTCGTCCAGGACCAGCAAGGCCGGCCGGCGGAGCAGGGCGCGGGCGATGGTGATGCGCTGCCGCTCGCCGCCCGACAGGCGGCTGCCGCGCTCGGCGAGCATCGTGTCCAGGCCCGCCGGCATGGCCCGGATCGTGTCCGCGACCGCCGCCAGTTCCAGCACTTCCCAGAGCGCGACCTCGTCCACCGTGCCGTCCTCCGGCAACAGATTGTGACGGATCGTGTCGTTGGTCAGGTAGGCGTCCTGGCCGGCATAGGCGACCCGCTCGCGCCAGCGCCGCGCCGCCGCATCGTCCAGCTTCACGCCGCCGACGCTGACCTGGCCCTCCTGCGGCGCGAGCAGCCCGACCATCAGGTCGATCAGCGTCGTCTTGCCCGCCCCCGACGTCCCCGCCACGCCAACCGTCTCGCCCGGCGCGATCGACAGGCTGATGCCGTCGACCCCGCCGCCGTCCGTCTCGTGGCGATAGCTGACCCGGTCGAAGACGATTTCCCCCGCGGGCGGTGACGCATCGTCGGTGGCCGGCCGCGCCTCATGCTCCAGCTCCCGCACCATCTCATCGATCATGCGATGCGCGGGCATGGTCGAAGCGAGCATCTCGAAATCGCGCTGCAGCCCCACCGCCGGCCCGGTCATCCGGCTGAGGATCAGGATCGCGGCGATCAGCGCGGCGCCGTCCGTCCCTGCCCAGGTGCCGCCGATCAGCACCAGCCCCGCCGCCGCCGCGGTCGCCACCGACACGACGAAACTGAACCCCGTCACCCGGCGCCGATATTTGATCTGCGCGTCGACCATCTCCGCCCCGACCTGCCGATAGTCGGCCACGAAACTGCGCTGGCGATTCTCGGCCGCGGCCTGCTTCAGCCCGCCGAGCAATTGCCCGGCGGTGTGCGCCATCTGCTGACCGCTGTAGCGGATCTTCTCGCCATAGCCTTCCGCGATCCGCATCCGGCCCGCCGAAACGACCGCCCCGACGATCAGCAAGGCGATCGCCAGCAGGCCGACGCCCCAGGCGATCGCCAGCGTCAGCGCCAGCTGCGCCGCGACCATCACCACCGCCACCGCGATCTGCAGGACGCATTGCGAGGCCATCGAGATGCGCGTGATCTCGGTGGTCAGGGCGCTGGTGACCCGGGCATGGCGCAGCTTGGCGACATCGCGCCAGCGCGCGCCGGCGACGGCGCTGAGCAGCTCCAGCCGGCGATGCTCGACATAGCGCGCCTGCAGGGCCGTGATCGCCCGGTCGCGCACCAGCAGCACCGCCGCCCGCAAGGTCATCGCCGCGACGAACGCCAGGACGATCAGGCCGAGCCGCACGAGCTGCCCTTCCGCGCCGGCCATGGCGAAGACGCCGTCGGCCCATGCCTGCAGCTGGCCGCCGCTGCTGCCGGTGATCAGCGCCAGCAAGGGCACCAGCAAAGCGAGGCTCAACCCTTCGACCAGGCCGCCGAGCAGCATCAGGCCGAGCAGCGCGGCGACGCGCCCCCGGCCGGCAAAAGCAATGAATTCGCGGACGAAGGAAAAGACGCGGTTGAGGATATTCGGCTCCCGCGGCGAGACGGCTTGGAAGCGGCGACAGCTATCGCAAAGCGCCGGCGGCTGCTAGTCGCGGCCCATCGGAAACCGGAGTGATGACGCCTTGCGGGTGATGAGTGTCTTGACGCGCAAGTGGCGCACGGCGGCGCGGCAGCCCTGGCCGGTCTTCGCTCTGCTGCCCGTCGCCTGGACGCTGATCGGCCTGTCTTCGGCGACGCTCGCGCTGCGCCCGTTCAAGCGGATCGCGCCCTTGCTCGGCCGCAACCTCGGCGCCACCTCGCTCGCGCCGCTCGCCGATCCGAAGACGCTGCGCCGGGCCACGAGCATCGGCAAGGCGGTGAGCATCGCCGCCAATTACGCGCCCTTCCGCTCCAATTGCCTGCCGCAGGCGATGGCCGCGGCCCTGCTCTGCCGGGTCGGCAGGGTGCCCTATGCCGCGCATCTGGGCGCGTCGCTGACCGAGCCGGACCGGGAAGGCGAACTGGTCGCTCACGCCTGGGTCCAATGCGGCGCGGTCACGCTCACCGGCGGCCAGAGCAGCTTCCAGCGCTACGGCGTCGTCGCCTGCTTCGTCCCGGCCAGGGTGGCTGGCTAGGCCGGCTAGGCCGCCATCGCCCCTAGGGTGACATAATCGACCTTGCCCGTGCCCAGCACCGGCAAGGCGTCGATCACCCGCACACCCTTCGGCACGGCCAACTCAGCGATGCCATTGGCTTTCGCCCAGGCCTGCAGCGCACTCGCCTTCGCCAGCTTCTCCGTGGTGAACAGCACCAATTGCTCGCCTTTCTTCGGATCGGGGCGGGTGACGACGGCATGGTCCGCGTCCGGCCAGAGCGCCGCCGCATAACCTTCGACCGCGGGCAGCGAGACCATCTCGCCGGCGATCTTCGCAAACCGCTTGGCGCGGCCCTTGATCGCGATGAAGCCCTCGCCGTCCACCGCGACGATGTCGCCCGTATCGTGCCAGCCATCCTCCGGCGGCTGCAGCACGCCTGGCGCATCGGCCTTCAGATAGCCGGCCATGACGTTCGGCCCGCGCACGAACAGCCGCTGGCCATTGTCGATGCCGGGCACCTCCTCCAGCTTGAGCTCGATCCCCGGCAGCGCGCGGCCCACCGTCCCGGCCTTGAAGTGCATCGGCGTGTTCACCGCCAGCACCGGCGACGTCTCGGTCACGCCATAGCCTTCCATGATCCTGAGGCCGAACTTCTCCGCAAAGGTCTTGCGCGTCTCGTCGCGCACCCGCTCGGCGCCCGCGAAGATGTAGCGCAGGGCGTAGAAATCATAGCTGTGCGCCATGCGGGCATAGCCGGACAGGAAGGTGTCGGTGCCGAACAGGATCGTCGCGTTGGCGTCATAGGCGACCGCCGGGACGATCCGGTAATGGAGCGGGTTCGGGTAGAGGAAGACGCGCAGGCCGTTGAACAAGGGCAGCAAGGTGCCGCCGGTCAGGCCGAAGCTGTGGAAGACCGGCAGCGCGTTCAGCACCACGTCCGACGCATTGAAATCGATCCGCGCCGCCAGCTGCGCGCAATTGCTGAGCAGATTGCGGTGGGTCAGCACCACGCCCTTCGGCACACCTTCCGAGCCGCTGGTGAACAGGATCACCGCCGGCGCGTCGGGCGACAATTTGCGGCGCTTCAGCAGGCGGCGGGCGAAGCTGGCGCCGATCAGTGCGCGGATCTTCGCCCCGGTGCCGATCGTCGCGGCGACGTCCTCCAGATAGACGAAGCCCAGGCCGTCGGCCTCCAGCGCCGCGATCAGCGGCTCCAGCTTGCCCTGCTCGACAAAGGCCCGCGCGGTGACGATGGTCTTCACCTCGGCGGCGGCGCAGGCGGCCTTCAGATTGGCCGGCCCCGCCGTATAGTTCAGCATCGCCGGCACGCGCCCCAGCCCCTGCAAGGCGAAGAAGGTCACCACCGTGCCGCTGATGTTCGGCAGCAACAGGCCGACATTCTCGCCCTGCGCCGTCCGTTTCTTCAGCGCGCGGCCGAGCGCCTTGGTGCCGACGATCAGCTTTTTGTAGGTCAAAGGCTGGCGCTTGATGTCCTCGACCACCTTCGCCTTGCCGCCATGCACGTCGCGCGCGTCGAGCAAGGCCTCATAGAGCGTGCGGTCGATGTTCGACGTCTCGAAGATCATCGCGCTCATCACGTCATACAGCTTGCGGCCGGCCACGGCCCGCCGCGCGCGGGCGGTCAGCCCCTCCGGCAGCGCGAAGCGACGCGGCGGCAGCACGGTCAGCCTGATCTTCGGGAAGGGCCGCAGCCGCACCTTGCCCTTCAGCCGCGAGAAGCGCGAATATTGCGCACCGTCGATCCGCACCGGGATGATTGGCGCATCGGCCTTGTCCGCGACCATGCCCGGCCCGTCGAACACCTTCATCAGCGCGCCGGTGACGGTCAGCCGCCCTTCCGGGAAGATGACGAGCGTGTTGCCCGCCTTCACCGTCTTCACCATCGCCTTCGCGGCCATCGGGTTGGTCGGATCGACCGGGAAAGCACGAAACAGCTTCATCGCGATCCGCATCCACCATTTCTTCGCGACCGCGCTGTGCACCGCGAAGGTCGGCTTGCCCTGCAGGAAGGCGGCGAGCAGCAGCCCGTCGAGGAAGGAGACGTGGTTGACCACCACCACCGCCGGATCGCCCGCTTTGGGCATATGCTCGGCGCCCTTGATCTCGACGCGGTAGAGGATGCGCAGGATCGCCGCGGCCAGCGCCTTGATCACCGTCTCCGGCAACAGCCAGCAGGAGATCAAGGCGACGGCCAAAGTCGCAAAGCCCATCGCGCCGATGATCCCGGGCACGGTCATGCCGCCCGCCACCAGCCCGGCAATGCCGCCGATCACCGCCACGCCGATCGCGGCGTTGACGATATTGTTCGCCGCGATCCGGCGCGAGCGTTCCTCGGGCGGGCCGCTGGTCTGCAGGATGGCGTAGAGCGGCACCACGAACATGCCGGCCGCAAAGGCGATCATGAACAGGTCGAACAGGATGCGCAGCGCCGCTCCGGAGGCGGCGAAGCTGCGCCAGTCGGAGACGTCCATGCCCGGCACGAAGCTGCTGGTCGCGATCCACAGGTCGATCATGAAGGCGGCGAGGATCAGCGCCGAGATCGGCACGTAGCGCCCCGAAATCTCGCCCTTCAGCAATTTGTTGACTGTCACCGAGCCCAAGGCGACCGCGACCGAAAAGACGATCAGGCACAGGTTGGCGACGCTCGGGTCGCCGCGCAGCACGCCATCCACCAGCGGGGTGAATTGCGATAGCATCACCGCGCCCACGGCGAAGAACCAGCTGATCCCGAGGATGCACAGCCACACCCCTTCGCCATTGCCGGGGACGTGCATCAGCTTTCGCGTCGCGCGGATCGGGTTGATGTCGATCTTCAGCCCCGGCACTGACGATGGCGCGGCCGGAATTGCGAGCGCGGCGGCATAGCCGACCAGCGCCAGCCCGGTGGCGACCAGTCCCGCCTCCCAGGGCGGGACCAGGCCGGCCATCAACTGCCCGGAAAGAATGGCGAGAAAGGTCCCGGCCTCGATCAGGCCGGTGCCGCCCATCACTTCATCCTCGCGCAAATGCTGCGGGATGATCGCATATTTGGCCGGGCCGAAAATGGTCGAATGGCAGCCCATCAGGAACAGGGCGCCGAGCAGCATGGGAATGGACTGAACCCAGAAGCCGACCAGCCCCAGCGCCATGATCCCGACTTCGGCCAGCTTCACCCAGCGGATCAGCCGCGCCTTGTCCCACGCGTCCGACAATTCCCCCGCAATCGCGCCGAACAGGAAATAAGGCAGGGTGAAAAGGCCGGTGGCGATCAGCGCCAGCATCGCCGCCTTGTCCGGCTCCCCGGCATGCACCGTGTAGGTGGCCAGGAACAGCAAGGCGAATTTGAACAGATTGTCGTTGAACGCCGTCAGGAACTGCACCGCGAACAAGGGTCCGAGGCGGCGCGTGCCAAGCAGAGCGAATTGCGGTGCGGACATGGATCAGGCCCCGAATGAAGTTGGAAGGTTAAAGTCGCGTCATTGCCCGGCGGTCAACGGCCGTGCGCCCGTCAAGGCGCGGCTGTAGAGCCAACCGATGCCGATCAGGCTGATGCCGAGCGCCACGAACGAGCCGATCCGCATCAGCCCCTCCAGGCCGGACGCGTCGAGCAGGAACACCTTCGCGGCGGCGAGCAGCATCAGGATCAGAGAGCCGATCCGCCAGTCGCGCGAGCCGGTGCGCATGCCCCAGAGCAGGAAGGCGATCGCCAACCCGGCCGCCAGGATGGAGCGGGCAATGTCCTCGCCTTGCGGCAGGCCGGGGACGGACAGGATCGATCCGTGCACGAATTGCCGCAAAATCGACAGGGCGAACAGGATGATCAGCAGCATCTGCGCCACGGCGCGTCGTTGCTCCCACTTCGCCGGCAGGCCCGGCCGGAGGCGCGGCGCCAGCACGAGCGCTGCGAAGGCCAGACCGTAGAGCACTGTCAGGAGGTTCAGCCCCGGCAGATTGCCGACCGCCTGCGCCGACCAGAGCGGATTGTGCAGGAAGAGGCCGTACCAGGCGAGATGGGCGAGCGCGGCTCCGGCCAGCGCGGTCGCGACAGTTCGAACGCCCAGCTTCCAGGCAGCAATGCTCGCGCCCAGCAGGGCCAGTTGCCACAAGGTCCGTTCGGCCAGGCCGAGAGCCACGAAGCCATCGATCGAATTTACGGCAAGGATCTGCCGGAACAGGATGTGCGCAGCCACCCCACCCAGCACGCCTGCGACAATGACCCCCGTCATTTTCGTCTGCTCCGAAGCGCCACGCGCCAGCATGGCAGCTGCTCCCACGAGCAAGCCGGGTGCGAGGAGGCGAAGCAAGGTGTCGCGCAACGCCGGCAGATCGCCGACCAGCAGCGGTTCGCCGCTCAGCGACAGCATTGCGGGACCCGCCCAATGGGCGAGCGGCTGCACTGCCCAGCCAACGGTCAGCAGCGACGCGACTCCCATCGCCGGGAGCAGCAGGGCCGGCCTGGTCAGCGCAAGCGCAACCACCGACAAGGCGCAAACGATCGGCAGCAGGATGGCGGGAATGATCTGCGCCAGGGCGCCGTAGGCGAGCAAAGTCGTCAGGCTTTGCGCGACGGCCCGCGCCTCGCGCCAACGGGCCTGCCAGGCGAAGACGGCAGCGGCACAGGTCAGCCCGGCCCAACGCACGAACGCCAGGCCAGCGTCCGCCCCCGCCGGACCAATTGGCAGACCGGTAACACGGCGGAGCTCCGTCACGGAATCCGGGCCGGCCAGGAGCAACGGCAGGGCAATGGCGAGCAGCACCCACGCCGTCGGCTCGATCCGCGCATCCTCGGCGCGGTGGCTGAACAGCAGTAGCCCGGCCGCGATGCCGGCAATCGCGAAGGGGAGGAAAGCGATCGGGAAAGCGAAGGTCGCGGCGACACAGACCAGCAAGGCAGCGGCAACGGTCAGAGCCGCAAAGCAGCCATCCTCCCTGCGTCGAGCGCCGCGCCAGCCGAGCACCGCCGCAAAAGCGGGGAAGGCGGCTGTGGCGAGCGCAATGGCGGCCATCGCCAGATCGGTGCTCCCGTCGAAGCGGTGGAAATGCAGCACCGCGAGGAAAGTGCCGCCCGCCGCAATCCCGGCGATCTGCGTGACTTCCGAACTTCCGCCGCGCGGCCGCCACAGGGCGTGCAGCGCCGGGCCGCCATAGATCAGACCAGCAGCGATCAGCACCAGCGCCAGCTCGGCCGGGCCGGGACGGGGCCAGACTCCCGCCAGCAGCAGCGCCAGCGCCAGCCCGATCGGAGGCAGCCGGCGCATGCTTTCCTCGCGCCGCGACAGCCAGATCAGCGCGATCGAGATCAGCCCGAACTGGCCCCAATGCAGCAAGGAGAAGCCGCCGCTCGCGACCAGGGCCGCCATCTGCGCTGTGGCGACGACGCTGCCGCCGGCGCGCACCAGCCGGTCGATCCGGCCCGCCGGCAGAGCGAGGGCCGGAAGGGCGATCCCTACGGCCAGCAGATAGGCGCTGATGGACAGGGTCGCGGCGGTGTCGAGCATGCCGGCCATGATCAGCGTCGCCCCCCAGCCGAGCCCGCCCAGCAACGCCGCCACGCCGAGCCAGGCCCAGCGCTGGAAGCGCGAGACCGCGGCGAGACCGCCGACGACCAGAGCGAGATAGAGCGTCAGCAGCGGCACGTTCGGTTCGGTGGCGCCCACCAGAGCGGGCGCAGCCAGGCCGCCGACCAGCCCCAGCAGCGCACTGGGCGCGCCGAAGCGAAGCGACAGCAAGGCGGCCAATGCAGTCACGGCCGCCAAGCCGAGAAAGGCCGGCAACGGCGCTATCAGGCCGTAGAGGTTCGCGGCGACCAGAATGCTTGCATAGAGCGTGGCGATGCCCGCCCCGGCGAGCGCCTGCCGAACGCGCGGGTCGGCGATCTTGCGCTCGAAGCGGAGCGCGACTTCGGCCGCGCCGATCAGCAGGGTGCCGAACAAGAGCCCGGCCAGCACGCGGACCAAAGGCGAGAGCAGGCCCGCCTCGATCGCGTAGCGGACGACCAGCACGCCCGCGACCGCAAGCGTGATACCGCCGGCCCAGATGGCGAGGCGGCGGCCGAACAGATCCTCGAAATTGAACGACGGCGACGCGCGCTGTTCCGGCGCCTCCTCATACGCGGCGGGCTCAGGTTCCGGGACGAATACCGGCGCGGGTGCTGGCCGCGGCGCGACCGGCATCGGCACCGCGATCTGGGGCACGGCCTCCGGCTCGACAGGAATTTCACGAGCCAATGGCGCGAACGGCATCCCCTCTTGGCGGGCTTCCGTCGCTGCGAGCCTTTGTTCGAGCGCCTGCAGCCGTTGCCACATCTGCCCCAGGGTCACGAAGACCGCGATGAAGACCAAGGTCTCGAGCATTGACTCATCTCCCGTTGGATCGAGCCGCTAACGCATAATTGAACATCGTTCAATAAAAATATTAGACACTGTTCAATTATGCCACTAGGCCAGCCGCATGGCCCGCCGATCCGATCATAGCCGCGCCGAGCTCGAGGAATTGATCCTCGCCGCGGGCGAGGTGCATCTGGCGGAGGCGGGGTTCGCTGCTTTCTCGGCGCGCGCGGTGGCGAAGCGGGTCGGCTATTCGATCGGGACGATCTACAATCTGTTCGGCAGCTATGACCGGCTGATGCTCGCGCTCAACGCGCGCACCCTGCGGGCCTGGGCCGCCTTCCTTGAAGCGCGGCTACAGACCGGCGGCGAAGACCGGATCGCCACCCTCATTCACGGCTATTTCGATTTCGCCGCGGAAAACCGGAACCGCTGGATGGCGCTTTACGACCATCGCATGGCCGACAAGGAGCCGCTGCCCGAGGATTTCACCGCCGCCTTTGGCGCGCTGGTTGCCCTGCTGCAGGAGCAGGTCGCGGCGGTGCGCGGCGGCGGCGCGGACGATCAGACGCTCGCGCTCACCGGCTCATTGGTCGCGATCGCGCACGGCCATTGCATGTTCGAACTCAACGGCACGTACGAGATGTTCGGCGACTGGCGCCCGCGCGAGGCCGCGCTGGCCCGAATCCGCGAGGCGCTGGCTTCGGCCTAGGAAGCTGCCGGGGCCTGCTCCTGCCAGCCGCCGCCCAAAGCCAGGAACAAGGTTACCAACTGGTTGGCCAGCGCGGCCTCCGATTGGGCGACTGCGGCGTCGGTCTGGGCGATGGCGCGCTCGGCATCGAGCACGACCTGGAAGCCCTCGCGACCCGCCTGGAAGCGCAGCCGCGCGATCCGCGCCGCTTCCGCCGCCTGGGCGCGGGCACGGCGAAGCGTCTCGAGCCGTTCCAGCTCGCGGGCATAGATGGTCAGCGCGCTTTCCGTTTCCTGCAGCGCGGTCAGCCAGGTGCCGTCGAAGCGGGCCAGCTCGGCCTCCGCCGCCGCTTCCGCCTGCCGCACGCGCGAACGGGCAACGCTCAGGTTCGGGAAGTTGAACGACAGCAAGGGGCCGACACCGAAGCGGAAGCCGCCGCCGGAGAACAGCCCGCCCGGCGAGGTTGCGGTCGAGCCGATCGAGCCGCCGATCGAGATGCTGGGATAGAGATCCGCCGTGGCCACGCCGACGCGCGCGGTCGAAGCCGCCAGCCGCCGCTCGGCCTGGCGGATGTCGGGGCGGCGGGCGAGCAAGGTTGCGCCATTGCCGACCGGAATGGCCTGCCGGATCGTCGGCGCGCGGGTGCATTGGGTAATCTCGCGCGGGAAATCCGCGGGCGGCCGGCCGGTCAGGACCGACAGGCGATACGCGGCGGACTGGCGCTGGCCCTCAAGCGTCGGAATGGTCGCCCGCGTGGTTTCGAGCAGGGACGCGGCCTGGCTCGTCTCCAGTGCGGTGAAGCGGCCGCCCTCGAGCAGCCGGCGGGACAGATCATACGTCTCCTGCTGGATGCGCACCGTCTCCTGCGCGACGGCGAGCTGGCGGCTGGTGCTGCACACTTCGAGGTAAGCGCGCGCCGTTTCGGCCGCGACCGAGATGCGGGTGGTGTCGAACGCAGCCTGCACCGCGTCGACATCGGCGCGGCTCGCCTCGATCGCGCGGGTAACCCGGCCGAACAGGTCGATCTGGTAATTCACGTCCAGCCCGACATCATAAATGTCCTGCACGTCCTGGCCGCCGGGCACGCCGCCGGTGGTCACCTCGGACGCACGGCTGGCCTGCGCCCCGGCGCTCACCTGCGTGGTCGGCAACCGGCCGGCGCGGGTTTCGCGCAGCACCGCGCGGGCCTGGCGCAGATTGGCGGCGGCGACGCGCAAATCGGTGTTGGCGGCCAGCGCCTCCTCGACCAGCCGGTCGAGCACAGGATCGCCGAGCAGGCTCCACCAGCGCCCCGGCGGCTCATCGCCATTGAACAAGGGCGAGGCCGCGCCGGCGAAGGGCTGCTGGGCCGGTGCGGTCGGCAAGGGCGAACGGTGATCCGGCCCCACGGTGGTGCAGGCCGAGGCGCTGAGCGCCGCGATCAGGATGGCGAAACGCTTCATTCGGCTGGCTCCGGCGCCGGCAGGACCGGCGGGTTGGGATCGGGTTCGACCTTGCGCTTGCGCGACAGCTTGCCGTCGAGCCAGCGGATGACGACGTAGAAGACCGGGGTGAAGATCAGCCCGAAGATGGTCACGCCGAGCATGCCGAACACCACCGCGGTGCCGATCGCCTGCCGCATCTCCGCGCCTGCGCCGACCGCAATGGCGAGCGGCAACACGCCGAAGATGAAGGCGAAGCTGGTCATCAGGATCGGGCGGAGCCGCTGCTTGGCCGCGGAGATCGCGGCCTCGAACCGGTTCATGCCCTGCTCTTCCGCCTGGCGCGCGAACTCGACGATCAGGATCGCATTCTTCGCCGCCAGCGCGACCAGCACGATCAGGCCGATCTGGGTCAGGATATTATTGTCCAGCCCGCGGATGTTCACGCCGATCATCGCCGCCAGGATGCACATCGGCACGATCAGGATGACCGCGAGCGGCATGGTCAGCGATTCATATTGCGCGGCGAGCACCAGGAAAACGCAGAGCACGGCGATCATGAACACCAGACCCGCAGTGTTGCCAGCCGATTGCTGCTCATAGGCAAGCCCGGTCCATTCGAAGCCGAAGCCTGGGGGCAGCACCTGCCCCGCCATCTGGCCCATCGACTCCAGCGACACGCCGGTCGAAACGCCGATCGGCGTCTGTCCCTGCAACTCGGCCGCCGGATACATGTTGAACCGCGTCACGCTGACCGGGCCGGTGCCGTAGGAGAAGGTCGCCACGGCCGACAGCGGCACCATCGCCCCGGTCGACGAACGGACCTGCAGGCGGCCGATATCATCGATGTCGTCGCGCGCCTCCGCTTCCGCCTGCGCGGTCACCCGGAAGGTGCGGCCGAGGAAGTTGAAGTCGTTGACATAGGTCGAGCCGAGATAGGTGCCGAGCGCTTCATAGACTTGCTGCGGCTGCACCCCGGAAAGCTGCGCGCGATCGCGATCGACCTGCGCCTCGACCCGCGGAGAGCCGGTGTTGAACAGCGAGAAGACCTGGGAGACGTTCGGATTCTCCTGGGCCGCGCCCATCATCGCGAAGGTCGCGCCCTGCAGCGCCTCATAGCCGGCGCCGCTGCGATCCTGGATCATCATCGAAAAGCCGCTGCCATTGCCAAGGCCCGGGACCGGTGGCGGCGACAGGAAGAAGATCTGTGCGCCTTCCTCCGATGCGCCCACCGCGCCGGTCAGCTGCCCGGCGAGTTCCGCCGCGCCCTGCCCCGGGCCACGCCGGTCGGCATGCTCCTTCAGGCGGATGAACATCGTGCCGGCATTGGAGGCCGGGCTGAACGAGGCGCCGTTGAGGCCGGAGAAGCCCGCGCTGTCGACGACCAGATCATTCTGCTCGAGCACGCCGCGCATCCGGTTCATCACCTCTTCGGTGCGCTCCAGCGACGCGCCCGGCGGCAGCTGGACGACGCCGATCAGGAAGCCCTGATCCTGCTCGGGAATGAAGCCGGAAGGCGTGTCCATCAGCCGCCATCCGGGCAGGGCCAGCAGGCTGACATAGAACACCAGCACGATCCCGACCGTGCGCACCAGGCGGGCGGTGAGGCGTCCGTACTTGTCGGACAGCCAGTCGAAGCCCTCGTTGAACCGCCGCCCCGCCCAGCCGCCGTAGTGCGCCGCCGTGCCCAGCAGCCCCGGCTTGCGGGCGTGGTCCTCATGCGCCTTGTGCGGCTTCAGCAGCAGGGCCGCCATGGCCGGCGACAGGGTCAGCGAGACCAGCAGCGACACCACCGCCGCCGTCGAAATGACGATGGCGAACTCGCGGTAAAAAATTCCCGGGATTCCGGGGACGAACATGGTGGGGATGAACACCGACACCAGAACCAGGCCGATGGCGATCAGGGCGCCGGAGACCTCCTGCATCGAGCGGTAGGCGGCTTCGCGGGGCGTCAGTCCGTCGCGGATGTAGCGCTCGACGTTCTCGACCACCACGATGGCGTCGTCGACGACGATGCCCACCGCCAGCACGAGGGCGAACAGCGACAGCGAGTTGATCGAATAGCCGAGCATCAGCTGGACGGCGAAGGTCGCCACCAGCGCGACGGGAATGGCCACGATCGGGATGATCGCCGCCCGCCAGGTCTGCAGGAAGACGATGACCACCAACACAACCAGGATCACCGCCTCGAACAAGGTGTGCTGCACCGACTCCACCGAGGCGGCGACGAACTCCGTCGGGTTGTAGGCGATGCTCACATCCATGCCCTGGGGCAGGTCGGGGCGGACCGCCTCGATCTCTTCCAGAACGCGCTCGGCGGTGCCCAGCGCGTTGGCTCCCGGCTGCTGGATGA
>JAFAEG010000026.1 GCA_023424095.1 Pseudomonadota bacterium
CCGCTCGCCCCCCGCGGCCAGCCGGCCCAGCGCCTCGCGCACGCCATCGAGCCCGCGCCGCCGCACCGCGACGGTCGGCACGACCTCGACGCCCAGCTCGCTCGACAGCGCAGAGACGTCGATCGTCAGCCCGTCCCGCTCGGCCATGTCGATCATGTTGAGCGCGACCACCATCGGCCGCCCCAATTCCTTCAACTGCAGGACGAAGCGGAGGTGATTGTCGAGATTGGTGGCGTCGACCACGACCAGAATGGCATCTGGAAGCCGTTCCCCCGCCTGCGTGCCGAACAGGACGTCGCGCGTGACCTGTTCGTCGGGACTCGACGGCTCGAGGCCATAAGTGCCGGGCAGGTCGACCAACTCGACCGGACGGCCATCATCGAGCGCCATTCGGCCCGAATGCCGCTCCACCGTCACGCCGGGATAATTGCCGACCTTCTGCCGCGCGCCGGTCAAGGCGTTGAACAAGGCGCTCTTGCCGGCATTGGGATTACCGACCAGGGCCACGAGCGGCACCGACGTCATGCTGCTGCTTCTGGCTCGGTCACGGCGATCACGCGGGCGTGGGCGCGGCGCATCGCCAAAGTCAGCCGGCCGATCCTGACCGCGATCGGATCGCGGCCGATCAGCCCGGCGTGCAGCGCCTCGACCTCGACACCTTCGTCCAGGCCCAGATTGCGCAGCCGCCGTTGCTCGGGCTGGCTCAGCGACGCCCAGTCGACCGACGCGACGATGGCCGGGCGGCGATAGGGGAGTTGATCGAGCGGGACGGTCGGGGGAGCGGGCATAAGGGGTCGCTTTCTGCGACCGATTATCAATAAGCCTTTCGGCGCGCTACCCTTATCCGAAGGCGCGCAGCGGCTCCGGCTGCTCCGGCGTCTCGTCGGCACCGGCGACGACGCAGATCGAGCCATCGTCCGCCTTGGCGCGATACAAAGCGTCGTCGGCTGCGGCGATCAGATCTTGCAGATCATCGCCCGCCCCCAGCGCGGCGCCCACGCTGGCGCCGACGAACACGCCCTGCGCCTCGACGATATAGGGCTGGCTGGCGATCGCGGCGGCGATGCGGTCGCCAATCCGGGCCGCCTCGTCACGGCTGCCGGTCGGGACGATCAGGATGAATTCGTCGCCGCCGGTCCGCGCCAGGATCCCGTCATCGGGGGCAAGCTCGCGCAGGCGCTCGGCGACCATGGTCAGCAGCCGGTCGCCGGCCTGGTGGCCGAGCGTGTCATTGACCCGCTTGAAACCGTCCAGATCGATATAGAAACAGGCGACGCGCGTGTCGGCCGGCAGCTTCTCATAGGCCTCGGCGAAGCCGGTCCGGTTCAGCAGATCGGTCAACGGATCGTGCGAGGCGCGGTGCGCATTGGCGAGTTCCGCATGCATGGTCCGGATCGTCATCTCGTTCATCCGGAAGGCGCCGACCGTCATCGCATAGAGATAGAAAGGGATTTGCAGGCCGGTGAGCAGCAGCAGCGGCTCACCCGAACTGACACCGGCGACGGCGATCGGGCCGAAGCTGGTGAAGATCATCACGCAGACCAGGCGCGGCGCGGCGAAATTGCGGAAGCAGATGCCGCCGACCATCGCCGCGGTGGACAGGCAGGCGAGAGCCGCCACCACCCAATTGCCGCTCCAGATGCTGATAAACGCGCCGAAGCCCACGCTCAGCGCCCACAGCACGGCAAGGCAGATGTAGAGGTCGGTCGGGCCGCGCGTGCCTTCGCGAACAGCGCGGCGGCAGGCGATCAGCACCGGCAGCCGAACGATCGAGAGCAGGATCTCGATCGTCGCCCAGGCGATGAACAGAGGTGTGGGGATGGCGAAGGCGATGACGCTGGAGACGGCGACGGTGTTGAACACGCCGCCGATGAAGATCGGAATCGAGCCGTAGAGGCTGTCGACCAAGGCGACGCGCACCGGCGGGGCGACATCCGCGCCCGGCTCGATCAGCCAGCGCGTGAACCGCCATCGCGGCAACCGCGCATCGCCCCCATTGTCGTTCAAGCCAACGTCCCTCACCCGAAGCGGCAGACCGGATCAGCCGCGTCGCGCCGGGGGTAGGCGGGGAAGGGTTAAGAAGGCGCTGCCGAAACGTGAAAATGCAGTCTAACGCGCGGGATAGCGCAGCCGGCCGAGAAAACGCGTGAGCGAGGGCCGGTGGGTGCCGCGGCCGGTCAGCCGCGCCTTGGCTTTTTCGACCTGCATGACATTGCCGATGCGGCGATCGAGGAAGGTGCGGGTGGCGGCGAGATCGTCGCTGTCGTCGTCGAGGAAGACCAGGCTGGTCGAGCCGTAGACGCCGATCAGCATCGCCCGCTTGGTGTAGTGATTATAATCGGTCGCGGTGTCGCCCGCGAGGCGCCAGATGCGATCGGCGCTCCGCCAGGCGAGCCGCGCACCGGTGCCGGCATTTTGGGGCATGGCCAAAGTGGCGAGCGCGCGGCGCAGCGCTTCCTTGTGCGGCTTCAGCGCGGTGAAGCGGTGCATCAGCAGGCTCCCGATCCGGTCGCGGATCTTCATCGCCTCGATCCGCTCGGGCGGGAAAGCCGCCGCCATGTCGCGATCGACCCAGTCGAACCAGGCGTCGATCATCGCCGCCGCGCCGCCCGGGAATGCGATGCGCGCACGGTCCGCCGGCACGCCAAGTTCCTCCGCCGCCATGTCCAGCGCCTTCGGGGTCCAGCCGTCGAACGCGGCATGGCCGCCGAGCAAAGGCGCAAGCGCCTCGGCCAGTTCGTCCAGGGTCATGTCGAGCGGCGGAATCGCGTTCATAGCGCGATCAATGATCCTGGCGCGGCGTGGTTGCAAGCGGGACTGGCTCGGCCGGCCGCTGCGGGGCGCGGATCAGCACCAGGCCGATGCAGATCAGGGCCGCGCCGCCGACGTCGGGCACCCCCATCGTCTCGCCATAAGCCGCCCAGCCGATCGCGGCCGAAGCGATGGGCTGGGTGAGCAGGCCGATGCCGACGACGAGCGGCGAGAGGTGGCCCATCGCGAAGACCAATAGCCCCTGACCGACCACCTGGCTGCTCAGCGACAGCAGCAGCACCGGCGTCCAGGCCTCGGGCAGCACCTGTTCGCCCAAAAAGATGGCGGCGGCCAGCAGGGGCAGAGCACCGGCGGCGGTGGCGATGAACAGGGTCGGGAAAGGCGCGACGGTGCGACGGGCCCGGTCCACGGCGATCAGATAGAGGGCGTAGAACGGCGCGGCGAGCAGGCAGAGCAGATCACCGACCAGATGCTGGGCCGACACTTCATAGCTTCGGCCGAGCAGGAGGAAGGTGCCGAACAAGGCGAGCAGCAAGGCGATCGTCTGCGTTCGGGCCGGAAAGCGCCGGAGCAGGACGAAGCCGTAAATGGCGAAAATGAAGCTGGCGAAATTGCCGAACAGGGTCGCGTTGGCCAGCTTGGTCTGGTGAATGCCGACATGCCACACGGCGATGTCGATCGCGAAGAACAGGCCGCCGAGCGCGATCGCGCCGACCAGCGGCCAGGACGGCCGCGCCGTGCCGACGGGCCCGCGCTGCCACCAGGCAAGCAGGCCGAGCAGCGGGACAGCCAGCGCCAGCCGCCAGAACCCCGCCGCCACCGGCCCGACATCGGACAGCCGGACCATCCACGGTCCGGCAGCGAGGAAAAGGTTGGCCACGATCAGCGCGGGAAAGGCCAGTCGCGGCGCCAGGTGCTGCAATCGTCCCGGCACCTTCTATATCCTCACGACTCACGCCAGACAGGAGCGCCCCTTGCCGTCCCTCTTCGACCCTATCAAGCTCGGTGCGATCGATTGCCAGAATCGCATCGTCATGGCCCCGCTGACCCGCGGTCGAGCAACCCGCGAGCATGTCCCGACCGAGCTCATGCGGACCTATTATACGCAGCGCTCCGGGGCCGGCCTGATCATCAGCGAGGGGACCGGAATCAGCCGCATCGGCCTGGGCTGGCCGAGCGCTCCGGGCATCTGGTCGGACGAGCAGGTCGAGGCGTGGAAGCCGATCGTCGCTGCGGTGCACGAGGCGGGCGGGCGGATCGCCTGCCAGCTCTGGCACATGGGGCGGCTGGTTCATCCCAGCTTCCTGGGCGGCGCCGCGCCCGTGTCGTCGTCGGCCACCACCGCGCCCTACAAGGCGCACACCTATGAAGGCCGCCAGCTTTATACCGAGGCCCACGCCCTGACCGCCGACGAGATCGCGGCAACGGTCGAGGATTATGCCCGCGCCGCCGACAATGCGATCGCGGCCGGCTTCGACGGCGTCCAGATCCACGGCGCCAACGGCTATCTCGTCGATCAATTCCTGCGCGACGGCTCGAACCTGCGCGACGATGGCTATGGCGGCCCGATCGAAAACCGCGTCCGCTTCCTGGGCGAAGTCACCCGCGCTGTCGCCGACCGGGTCGGTGCGGACCGCACCGGCGTGCGCCTGTCTCCCAATGGCGACTCGCAGGGCGTGAACGACAGCGACCCGCACGCCCTGTTCCCCGCCGCCGCCGCGCTGCTGGACTCGATCGGCATCGCCTTCCTCGAGCTGCGCGAGCCGCCGCTCGACGGCACCTTCGGCAAGGCCGAGGTCGAACCGGTCGCGCCGGCGATCCGCACCGCCTTCCGCGGGTCGCTCATCCTCAATTCCGACTATGGACTGGACAAGGCCGCGGCGACGCTGGCGGCGGCGGAAGCCGACGCGATCAGCTTCGGCCGGCCGTTCATTTCCAACCCCGATCTGCCGACCCGGCTGGCCGACCGTCTCGCCCTTGCCCCCGATGAGCAGTCGCTTTGGTACAGCAATGGCCGCGAAGGCTATATCGACTATCCCGTTCACGCCGCTTAAGGCGCGCGCCGACCTTTCTCGAATCGGAGACCCTGATGGCCAAGACCAACGACAAGCCGGCCGAGACCGAAGCCAGCGGCAGCAACCGCAAACGCTATGCCCTGTACGGCGCCGCCGGCGTCGGCCTGCTCGCGGTCGCGGGTGCCGGCTACATGTTCTATCGCGAGAAGAGCGTCGAGAAGCCGAAGTATGAGCCGTCCGAAGCCGATGGTTCGTTCGAAGTGCGCGCTTATCCGGAATTGCTGGTCGCCGAGGCGGTGGCCGCTGGCGATCGCACGGCGGCGCTGGACAAGGGCTTCGGCCAGCTCGCCGATTATATCTTCGCCAAGTCCCGCGACGGCGCGAAGGTGGCGATGACCGCGCCGGTCCTGTCCTCGGCCGCGAGCGACGGCAAATGGGCCACCCGCTTCGTCATGCCGTCCAAATTCACCAAGGACACGCTGCCGGAAACCGGTGCTGACGTGGCGATCAAGACCATCCCGGCCCGCAAGGTCGCGGTGTTCCAGTTCGGCGGCGTGACCGAAGAGGACGTCCTGGCCGCGCACGAGCAGGAATTGCGCGACTGGGTCGGCGCGAAGAAGTTCACCGCCGCGGGCGAGCCCGAGCGGGCCTTCTACAATTCGCCCTTCACCCCGGGCCCGCTGCGCCGCACCGAAATCTGGCTGCCGATCGCCTGACCACTCACCCGGTCAGTTGGACTCGAAGCGCTGGCGCAAATCCATCAGCGCCAGCGCCGCCTTCGCGGCCTCGCCGCCTTTGTCCTTCTGCGCCGGATCGGCGCGGACCAGGGCCTGCGCCTCATTTTCCACGGTGAGGATGCCGTTGCCGATGGCGAGGCCATCCATGGTCAGCGCCATCAGGCCGCGCGCGCTTTCGCCGGCGACGATCTCGAAATGATAGGTCTCGCCGCGGATCACGGTGCCGAGCGCGACGTAGAAATCGTAGCGCCCGCTCTCCGCCGCGAGCGCCATTGCGCCCGGAATCTCCAGCGCGCCGGGCACCTGCACCGTCTCGTGGCTATGCCCCGCCGCCTCGATCGCGGCCTTCGCGCCGGCGAGCAAATGGTCGGCAAGATGGCCGTAGAAGCGGGCCTCGACGATCAGTCCGCGTGCCATCAGTCTTGTCCTTCCGAAATCGCCCGTTCGCCGACGATCGACAGGCCGTAGCCCGCCAGCGCCACCGGGCTGTGATGGGTGTTGGTGAGCAGGATCATCTCATGCACGCCCAAGGCCGCGAGGATCTGCGCGCCGACGCCATAATCGCGCAGCGCCTCCATATCCTGCGACGGCGCAGCCCCGGCGCGGACCTGCAAAGCGCGGGCGAGATTGCCCGGCGCCATCTTGTTGATCACCACGACGATGCCGGAGCCTTCCTCGGCGATCGCCTGCATCGAGCCGGCGAGCAGGCCGGCGCGCGGCGATTCCTCGCCGAACGCGTCGGACAGCAAGGACAGAGCGTGCATCCGCACCAAAGTCGGCTTTTCGGGATCGATCGGCCCCTTCACCAGCGCGACATGCTCGGTCCCGCCGGCCTTGTTGGTGAAGGTGCGGGCCGACCAGCCACCTCCCCAGCGGCTGTCGAAGCGCGCCTCGGCGGTTTCGACCACCAGACGGTCCTCGCGCAGGCGGTAGGCGATCAGGTCGCGGATCGTGCCGATCTTCAGGCCGTGCAGATGGGCGAAGGGGATGAGGTCATCGAGTCGGGCCATCGTCCCGTCCTCGCGCAAGATCTCGCAGATCACGCCCGACGGGTTCAGCCCCGCCAGCCGCGACACGTCCACCGCCGCCTCGGTATGGCCGGCGCGGACCAGCACGCCGCCTTCGCGCGCCGCCAATGGGAAGACGTGGCCGGGGGTGACAATGTCCTCCGGTCCTCTCGAGGCGTCGATCGCGACCGCGATGGTGCGCGCCCGGTCGGCGGCGGAAATGCCGGTGGTGACGCCCTCGCGCGCTTCGATCGAGACGGTGAAGGCGGTTTCGTGCCGCGTGCCGTTGCTGCGGCTCATCGGCTGCAGGCCGAGCTGCTGGACCCGCTCCGGCGCCAGCGCCAGGCAGATCAGGCCGCGCCCGTGCCGGGCCATGAAGTTGATCGCGTCCGGAGTCGCCATCTGGCCGGGGATGATCAGATCGCCCTCATTCTCCCGGTCCTCGTCGTCGACCAGGATATACATGCGGCCGTTGCGCGCCTCGTCGATGATCTGTTCGGCCGTCGCCATCACGCCGCGCGCGCCGCCGCTGCCCAGGAAGCGCTCGAGCTTCAGCAAGGTCTCGGCGGTGGGGTTCCAATCGCCCTCGCCCAGCCGGCGGAGCGAATTGGGGTGGAGGCCGGCGGCGCGGGCCAGGCCCGAGCGGCTCATTTCGCCGGAAGAGACGAGCTCCTCCAGCCGGTCGATCAATATCGTGCTCATATCTGCGCCGCTAATCACATTGCAGTGTGATGTAAAGCGCGACGATCACATCAGGGCGCGACCATGATCGTGCGCGGGCCGTCGCGGTCGCTGATCGCATATTGGAAGCGCACCTCGCCCCAGCCGGACTTCGCCGCGCCGTGCCGGCCGTCCCGGGCAAGCGCGATGATGCCGCCGTCGAAGCGATAGCCTTTCGCCCGGATCCGCTGCAGCGCGTCCTGCGCCGCCGCGCGCGGGGCCATGCCGGCGCGCATATTCTCGACCGTCTGATAGGTGGGCAGGAAGCGCATCATCACGTCGCCATTGCCGGTCGCGATCGCCGCGCCGACATCATTGTCGCAATAAGCGCCCGCGCCGGTGATCGGCGAATCGCCGCCGCGCCCCGGAAGCTTGAACAGACGGCCGTTCGTCGAGCAGCCGACGCAGATATTACCCGCCGCGTCGATCGCGATGCTGCCGACCGTATCGTGGCCGACCAGGGGATGCTCCGCCCCGCGCGGCTCCGGCGCCCAGGCATCCGAACGCTCGCCGCGCGCCGCCCATTCCTCCCATTGTCGCTGCGACGCGACGCTGGTCAGCGAAATTTCCTCGAAGCCCATCGCCGCTGCAAAGCGCGTGGCGTCATCGCCGACGATGAGCGTGTGCTGGGTGCTCTCCATCACCTTGCGGGCGACGGAAATGGCCTTCTTCACCCGTTTCAGGCAGCCGACCGCGCCCACGTCATGCGTCGGCCCCCACATCATCATGGCGTCGAGCGTCGTTTCGCCGATCGCATTGGGGGTGCCGCCGAAGCCGACGCTGCCGGTGTCGCCGCGCAATTCGACCTGGTTGATCGCCGCCTCGACCGCGTCGAGCGCCGAGCCATTGCGTGCGAGGATCGGCCAGCCGGCTTCGTTGCCGCCCGGGCCGAAATCCCAGCTGGTCAGGATGGTCGGACCGGCGGTGCGCGGGCGGACCTGCGCGGCGGCCATGGTGAGCGGGGCGGCGGCGGCGAGGCCGAGGAGATTGCGCCGGCTGATCGTCGTCACAGGCTTTCCCCTCAGCCGCGGCTGGCCAGCATCCGCTCCAGATAGCGCGCGATCAGATCGATCTCGAGATTCACTTCCCGCCCGGCCTGAAGCCCGCCCAAGGTGGTGTGCTGGGCGGTGTGCGGGATCAGATTGATGCCGAAGCGCACCCCTTCCGCCAGCGGCTCGACCTCGTTCACGGTCAGCGACACGCCATCGACGCAGATCGAGCCCTTGCGCGCGACATAAGGCGCGATTTCCGGGCCGGCGGCGATGGTGATCGCGGTCGAATCCCCCACCGCTTCGACTGACGTCACCGCACCGATGCCGTCGACATGGCCGGTGACGATATGGCCGCCCAGCTCGTCGCCGAGCTTCAGCGCGCGCTCCAGGTTCAGCCGCGCGCCTTCGCTCCACAGGCCGGGCGCGGTGCGGGCGCGGGTTTCGGCGGAGACATCGACCGCGAACCAGTCCGCGCCCTTGTCGACCACGGTCAGGCAGACGCCCGAGCAGGCGATCGACGCGCCAAGCGCGACGCCGTCCATGTCATAGCCGCATTGGATGGCGAGGCGCAGGTCGCCGCGCGCTTCGGCGGCGGTCACCCGCCCGATGTCGGTGATGATTCCGGTGAACATGTCCTTCGATACGGGCCTTCACTACGGCTTCGCCTACTCAGTCCCTACTCAGGATGAGCGGCTTGAAAAATACTCCGCTCATCCTGAGTAGCCGCTGAGCTTGTCGAAGCGGCGTATCGAAGGACGGCATCACGTTCGCACGCGCTCGTAGACTTCGAGCCGGTCCATGCCAAGCGGGCGGCTGTCGGCGAAGCGCCAGCGGCCGTGCGCGGCGGCGAGATCCGAGAGGCCGATATAGCCGACCGATGAGCGCCCCTCGCCGATCAGGATCGGCGCGCGGTAGATGAGCAGGCGGTCGACCAGGTCGGCGGTGAGGAACGCCGAGGCCGCCCCGGAACCACCCTCGACCAGCAGATCGTTGACGTCATGAAGGCCGCTGATCTGCTCGGGCGAGGAGAGCGTCGTCCAGCCTTCGACCGGAATGCCGCGGGTCAGGATCGCCCGGCGCGGGCTCAGATGCTCCAGCCCCGGCAGCCGCACGTCGAGCTGGGGCTGGTCCGCCTCATAGGTGCCGCGCCCGACCAGGATCATGTCCGATTGCGCGCGCAGTTGATGGACGTGCGCGCGCGATTCGACGCCGGTGATCCATTTGCTCTCGCCCGACGGCAAGGCGATCTTGCCGTCGATCGACAGCGCCAGCTTCAGCGTGACGAACGGCCGCTTGCGCTCGATGCGGCTGAAGAAGCCCTCCATCGACCGAGTCGCCGCTTCCGCGCCTTCACCGATCTCCACGGCAATGCCGGCACGCCGGAGCAGTTCGAAGCCACGGCCGGCGGTGCGGGGATCGGGATCTTCGAGCGCGGCGACCACGCGGGAGGGGCGGGCCGCGACCAGCAGATCGGCGCAGGCGGGACCGCGCGCGCTGCGATGGGCGCAGGGCTCGAGCGTGACATAGACGGTCGCCCCGGCGGCCGCGTCGCAGGCCTCGGCCAGCGCCATTGCTTCGGCATGCGGGCGTCCGCCGGCCTGGGTCGCGCCCGTGCCGACAATGCGCCCGTCCGCGACGATCACGCAGCCCACATTGGGATTGGGCGCGGTTGTGCCGCGCGCCGCTTCACCGAGCGCGACCGCCTTGGCCATCCACTTGGCGTCAGCGTTCAGATGCCGAGCCTGTTGTTGAAGTCCTGGATCTTCTGGAAGCCGCGGCGGCGTTCTTCCTCGGCCGCCTTGCGGCGCTCCTCGGCGACGCGGATCGTTTCGCGCGTCTCCTCCATGCTGCGGTTCGAATCCCAGCTGTTCACGTAGGTGATCGTGGTCGGCGCCTTGTGCGCGTTCTTGGTGTCCGCGATGAAGACGATGATGATGCCGGCCGGGATCGCGATGGCGGCGAGCGCGGCGACCCATTGATGCGGCCGCTTCTCGGACGCGAACGCCTTGATATCCGCCCAAAGGACACGGGGAGAAACGAGGCGGGGAAGACTCATCATGCTGCGACCCAAGATAATGCGCCCTCCGCCGCCTCGCTACCCCGATCTTGGCCGGCAATACTGAGGCCAGGATCGAACCGGGAAGCGGCGGACTTTCGCCAGCGGGAGAGGCGGACCTCCCCCGCTGACGTCCCGGCTCGGGGGCCCGCTGTCCTTACTGCCCGTCGAGCCGGAAATGGATGGTGATCACCTTGCTGTCCTTGACCGGCCGGCCGTCGAGCGTCGCCGGGCGGAAGCGCCAGCGATTGCGGGCCTGCGTGTCGGTCGCGCGCCAGAAGGCGTCGTTGGTCGCGGCCAGGCGCTCGGTCGCGGTCACCCGCCCGTCGGCGCCGATGGTGACGCGGATGCGCACCTGGCCCTCGCGCTCGGCCCGAACCTCGGACTGCGGATAGGGCGGCTGCTGGCTGCCGAAGCGAGTGTCGAACAGCGACGCAACCCGGACGGGATCGCGCACCGGACGGGGCGGCACGGTCACCACCTCACGGGTCGTGGACGGCTCTGTGCCGGTGCCGATCACCGGACCCGGAATCGAATTAGTCCGCTCGGCGACGACGACCGGTCCTATCGGATCCGTGCGGATGACCGGGATCGGCGCGGTGACCACGCTCTGTGGAGGCGGTGTTCTGAGCTGCGGCTCCGCCGTCGGCGGGGGCGGGTTGGGAAGGGGCTCCACTGCCGGCGGCACATCGAAGGTCGTGGTGATCACCTCACGCTCCATGATGAAGCCGGGCCCTTTCAGCAGGACCACTGCGGCAATCACCGCGCCGTGCAGCACAAGCACGGTGCCGAAGCCCAGCGGGCTATTCCTTTTCTGTTCGAGAAAGCCGTTCGCGGTCATCTCCCCTATCCTTTCGCGCTGTCACATCTCCACGCGTCATCGCGACGCAGAAGTGATGATACACTATCATGTGATGATATGCCATCACATTTGTGCAAGGTGGTTTAGGAGGGGGTTTGGGGTCTTTACGGTGTCAGCGCAGCGCGGCGCGCAGGCGAGCGACGGCTTCGTCGCGGCCGATCAGCGGCAGCATCGCCGCCATCTCTGGCCCCGAGTCGCGGCCGGTCAGCGCGCGGCGGAGCGGCAGGAACAAGGCTTTGCCGGCTCGGCCGGTCGAGGCCTTCAATCCTGCGACCAGCTCGGCCCAGGGCGTCGCGCTCCAGTCGAGCCGGTCCATGGCTTCGGCCGCCGCTGCGATCAGATCGCGGTCCTCGGCTGCCGCCGGGGCCTCGACATGGCCGTGCAGGATCGCCCACCAGTCGGCGGCCTCGGCGACATTCTTCAGATTCGGCCGGATCGCCTGCCAGTCAGCGTCGCTCATCCCCCCCGGCAGCCGCGACGCGACGGCATCGTAGGGCAATTGATGGACGACACGCGCGTTCAGCCCCTGCAATTCCTCGACATCGAAGCGCGCCGGCGCGCGGCCGAAGGTTGCAAAGTCGAAGCCCGCGACGAGCGGCTCCGGGGTCGCCACCGGCTCGACGGGCAGGCTGGTGCCGATTCGCGCCAGCTTGGCGAGCAAAGCCAACGGCTCGATCCCCTCGGCGCGCAACGCATCGAGGTCGAGCGAGCCCATCCGCTTCGACAATTTGCCCTCGGCCCCGACCAGCAAGGCCTCATGCGCGAAAGCCGGCGCCGGAGCGCCCAGCGCCTCGAACATCTGCACCTGCACCGCCGTATTGGCGACATGATCCTCGCCACGCACGACGTGGCTGACGCCCATCTCCACATCGTCGACGACGCTCGGCAGCATATAGAGCCAGCTGCCATCCTCGCGGCGGATGACGGGATCGGACAGCAAGGCCGGGTCGAATTTCTGCGGTCCGCGGACCAGATCGTCCCAGCCGATCGGGGCGCCATGATCCAGCCGGAAGCGCCAGTGCGGACGGCGCCCCTCGGCCTCCAGCTTCGCCCGATCCTCGTCGCTCAGCGCCAGCGCCGCGCGGTCGTAAACCGGCGGCAGGCCGCGCCCCAATTGCACCTTGCGCTTCAGTTCCAGTTCCTGCGCGGTCTCATAGGCCGGATAGACCCGCCCGGCCGCGCGCAGCCGCTCCAGCGCCGCCTCATACAAGACAAAGCGCGCCGACTGCCGCACCTCCCCGTCCGGATGCAGGCCGAGCCAGGCCAGATCGGCGCGGATCGCCTCGACATACGCCTCTTCCGAACGCGCCTGATCGGTATCGTCGATCCGCAGCATGAACCGGCCGCCGGTCTTTTGCGCGAACAGCCAATTGTGGATCGCCGCGCGGACATTGCCGACATGGAGGCGGCCCGTGGGCGACGGCGCGAAGCGGGTGACGACGGACGGAGAGGAAGATTTGGCGGAAGACATGGCCGACGCCTCTACTTCCGTTTGCACCGGGCGGGAACCGCTCTAAGGAGGCGCGCATGAAGCTGCTCTCCGGCAATTCCAACCTGCCCCTCGTGCAGGCCATTTCGCGCTATCTCGAGATCCCGATCACGGAGGCGAGCGTCCGACGCTTCGCCGACGAGGAGATTTTCGTCGAGATCCTGGAAAATGTGCGCGGCGAGGACGTCTTCGTCGTTCAGTCCACCGCTTATCCGGCCAATGACAATCTCATGGAATTGCTGATCTGCATCGATGCGCTGCACCGCGCCTCGGCCAAGCGGATCACAGCGGTCATCCCCTATTTCGGTTATGCAAGGCAGGACCGGAAGCCCGGTCCGCGCACGCCCATTTCGGCGAAACTGGTCGCAAACCTGATCACCACGGCGGGCGCCGACCGAGTGCTGTCGGTCGATCTGCATGCCGGCCAGATCCAGGGCTTCTTCGACATCCCGACCGACAATCTGTTCGCCGCGCCGGTCATGTCGGCGGACGTGCAGGCCCGCTATGCAGGGCGCAAGATCACCGTGGTGTCGCCCGACGTCGGCGGCGTGGTCCGCGCCCGAGCGCTCGCCAAGCGCCTCGACAACGCTCCGCTGGCGATCGTCGACAAGCGCCGCGAACGGCCCGGCGAATCGGAAGTGATGAACGTGATCGGCGACGTCGCCGGCCGCTTCTGCATCCTCGTCGACGACATCGTCGATTCGGCCGGCACTTTATGCAACGCTGCCGCCGCTCTGCTCGAAGCGGGCGCGGAGGACGTGATCGCTTATTGCACCCACGGCGTGCTCTCCGGCGCGGCCGTGCAGCGGGTGGAAAGCTCGCGCCTGGGCGAACTGGTCATCACCGATTCGATCGCCGCCTACGAAGCGGCGGCCGGCAGCGACAAGGTCCGAATCCTGACCATCGCGCCATTGCTGGCCGAAGCGATCAAGCGCATCGCCGACGAAAGCAGCGTCTCGAGTCTGTTCGACTGATGGCCGGCGGGCGGCCGGAAACGGTGGCCTGGAGCATCAGCCACGATTTCGAGCGGCTGACGAAAGCAATCGAGCGATCCGTGCTGCCCGCGGTCGGGCTGGCCTTCCTGTCGGTCGCCATGCTCGGCTTGCTGTCGGTTCCGCTCGGCGCGCTGATGCGCGGCGCAGGCGGTTTGCTCCTCATCGGTCTCTTCTGCTGGTTCCATGGCATCTTCGTCATCCTGCTGGTCTGGAAGACGATCAAGTCGAACAGCTTCGTGCTGCAATTCATCCTTCATCCCGGCCTCGCCGCGGGTGCGGTCCTGGCGGCCCCCTTTGCGCTGTTCGGCATATTGGACCTGATGGCCGCGTCGGACATATGCGACGGCGGCTCGACGCCCAATCTGCCCTGGCTGTGGATCGGCTGGCTCACGCTTGCCCTCAGCGCCGCACCCGCCCGCGCCATCGGCCTGGTGATCGGCGAGCAGCCGCGCCTGATCCCGGTCGGCCACCGCCTGGTGCTGACGGCCTTGGTGTCGCCGGTCGTCCTGCTAACCGGCTACGCATTCGAGTGGCGGTCCCCCGATTGCGGCCGCCCAGTGGAATGCTGCGGCCTGTTCGAGGGCGGCCTGCTATTGCTGCCGATGCTCGGCCTCTTCCTGTTCCTATTGGTCTATACGCTCGCAGCGCTTAGCTCCGCCTTCATCGCCCCCGATTTCGTCCACGAAGCCGACGCCGCCGAAACGCAATCGTGAGCGTTGGCGGCGGGAACTTCACTCTTCAGGACATTCCAATCATGCCTACCGTTTTCATCACCGGCGCCAATCGCGGCATCGGCCTCGAATTCGTCCGCCAATATGCCGCCGACGGCTGGACCGTGATCGCTACCGTGCGCGACCCCGGCAAGGCGGATGAGCTGAACGCGATTGAAGGCGACGTCACCGTCCGCGCGCTCGATCTCGACGGAGATTTCTTCGAGATCGACTGGAACAAGGTCGTCGGCTCCGAGCCGATCGACGTGTTCATCAACAATGCCGGGGTGATGGGCCCGACGAAGCTCGAGACGATCGAGCATGCCGCCGCGATGGTGAACGCGCTGGCGGTCAACACCGTCGCGCCGGTGGTGCTGGCCAAGGCGGCGCTGCCTTTGGTCGCCGCCGCGAAGGGCAAGATGGTGGCGCTGTCCAGCAAGATGGGCAGCATCGCCGACAATGGTTCGGGCGGCTTCATCGCCTATCGCGCCACCAAGGCGGGGCTCAACGCCGCCTGGCGCAGCCTCGCGATCGACGTGAAGGATCAGGGCGTCGTCGCCGCAACGCTGCATCCCGGCTGGGTGCAGACCGACATGGGCGGCGCGAACGCACCGCTCGGCGTGGAGGAGAGCGTCACCGGCCTGCGGGCGGTGATCGACGGCCTCACCCCGGAGCGCGCGGGCGGTTTCTACAATTATGACGGGGCCACCATCCCCTGGTAGCGCCCGGACTTGCCTGCCCGCCCCTTTTCGGTTAGGCGCACCCGCTTTCCAGCACCCTGGAATCAACGAACTGCCTGGCGACAAGGGCTGCCATGGCTGTTCAGAACGTCCGCCCTCGTGGTGGCGAAAGGAGACGAAATGCCCAAGTTGAAGACCAAGAGCGGCGTGAAAAAGCGCTTCAAGCTCACCGCCACCGGCAAGGTGAAGCATGGCGTGGCCGGCAAGCGCCACCGCCTGATCAGCCACAATGCCAAGTACATCCGCCAGAACCGCGGCACCGACGTGCTCGCCGACGCCGATACGGCTCGCGTGAAGCTCTGGGCGCCCTACGGCCTGCGTTAAGGAGTACTGAGACATGGCACGAATCAAACGCGGCACCACGACCCGCGCCAAGCACAAGCGCATTCTGGATCAGGCGAAGGGCTTTTACGGCCGTCGTAAGAACACGATCCGCATCGCCCGTCAGGCGGTCGAAAAGGCCGGCCAGTACGCCTATCGCGACCGCAAGGTGAAGAAGCGGTCTTTCCGCGCCCTGTGGATCCAGCGCATCAACGCTGCAGTCCGTGCGGAAGGCCTGACCTACAGCCAGTTCATGAACGGCCTGAAGCTGGCCGGTGTCGAACTCGACCGGAAGGTCCTGGCCGACATCGCGATGCACGAAGCCGCGGCGTTCAGCGCGATCATCGCGCAGGCCAAGGCGGCGCTTCCCGCGCAGCCGGAAGCCGCGGCCGCCTAACAGCGTTCGTCAGCGACAAGATTGAGGCGCGGAGGCTTGAGGCTTCCGCGCCTTTTTCTTTGCCTGACGCGCGGCGGCTTTGCATAGCGAGCCCATGTCTCAGATCCCCGACCGCGACCGCCTGATCGTCGCCCTCGATGTCCCGACGATCGAAGCCGCCCGCTCTATGGTGGCGACGCTCGGCGACAGCGTGAATTTCTACAAGGTCGGCATGCAGCTGCAGTTCGCGCCGGGCGGCATGGGCTACGTCCAGACGCTGCTCGACAGCGGCAAGCGCGTCTTCCTCGACGCCAAGCTCTACGACATTGGCGAGACGATCCGGCTGGCGGTGGAGAATGTCGCGCGGCTGGGCGTCGACTTCCTCACCATCCACGCCAACGCGCCGACCCTGCGCGCGGCCGCCGAGGGACGCGGCGATTCGGCGCTGAAGGTGCTGGCGGTGACGGTGCTGACCAGCCTCGGCCCCGACGACCTCGCCGATCTCGGCTTCGGCGGGATGAGCGTCGAAGAGCTTGTGCTCAAGCGCGCTCGCCAGACGGTGGAAGCGGGCGTCGATGGCGTCATAGCGTCAGCCGCCGAAGCCGCGGCGATAAGGGCAATGGCGGGCGAGCGCCTCACCATCGTCACGCCCGGCATCCGCCGGGCGACCGACGCGCTGGGCGACCAGAAGCGCCCGGTGACCCCCGCCGACGCCATCCGCGCCGGCGCCGATCACCTCGTCGTCGGCCGGCCGATCACCAAGTCCCACGATCCCCGCCGCGAGGCCGAGGCGATCCAGGCCGAAATCGCCGAAGCTTTGGCCGCCCGCGCCTAGCCCTTGGGCAAGGCCCGGCCGAGCCGGTGGTGCAGGCTGACATATTTGGACGAGCGCGGATCGTCGCCGATCTGGCGGACATAAGCGGCGATCGCCTCCCGGATCAGGCCGAAATCCTCGGTCGAGAAGATGGCGCGGGGCGTCTGGCTGGTCATCATGCGGCCTCCCTGGTGAATTGCTCGGTCTCGGTGCTCTCGGCGAGCGCGGTGGTGGACGCCTTTCCGCCGGAGAGCGTTTCCGCGACCCGGTCGAAATAGCCGGTGCCGACCTCGCGCTGGTGGCGGGTGGCGGTGTAGCCTTCCGCCTCGCTGGCGAATTCGGCCTGCTGCAGCTCGGAATAAGCCGCCATGCCGCGATCGCGATAGCCGCTCGCCAGTTCGAACATGGCGTGGTTCAGGCTGTGGAAGCCGGCCAGGGTCACGAACTGGAATTTGTAGCCCATCGCGCCGAGTTCGCGCTGGAAGCTGGCGATCGTCGCGGCGTCGAGCTTCGCCGCCCAGTTGAAGCTGGGTGAGCAATTATAGGCCATCATCTTGCCCGGATAGTCGCGCTGGATCGCCTCAGCGAAGCGGCGGGCGTCGGCCAGATCGGGGCGGCTGGTCTCCCACCACAGAAGATCGGCATGCGGTGCGAAGGCGAGGCCGCGCTTGATGCAATGGTCGACGCCGGTCCCCTCCTTCAGCCGGAAGAAGCCCTCGGGCGTCCGCTCGCCGGTGAGGAATTCATGGTCGCGTTCGTCCACGTCGGACGTGATCAGCTTCGCGCTCTCCGCGTCGGTGCGGGCGACGAGGATGGTGGGCACGCCGCAGACGTCCGCCGCCAGCCGCGCCGCGTCGAGGTTGCGGATATGCGCCTGGGTGGGGATCAGGACCTTGCCGCCGAGGTGGCCGCATTTCTTCTCAGACGCGAGCTGATCCTCGAAATGCACGCCCGCGGCACCGGCCTCGATATAGGCTTTCATGATCTCGAAGCAGTTGAGCGGCCCGCCGAAGCCGGCTTCCGCGTCGGCGACGATGGGCGCGAACCAGTCGCGCTGCGCTCCCCCCTCCAGATGTTCGATCTGGTCGGCGCGCTGCAGCGTGCGGTTGATCCGGCGGCACAGTTCCGGCCCGGCATTGGCCGGGTAGAGCGACTGGTCCGGATACATCGCGCCGGCGGTGTTGGCGTCCGCCGCGACCTGCCAGCCGCTGAGATATATCGCCTTCAGGCCCGCGCGGACCATCTGCATCGCCTGATTGCCGCTCAGAGCGCCGAGCGCGTGGACATAATCCTCGGTTCTGAGCAGCTCCCACAAACGGTTCGCGCCGCGCCGCGCCAGGCTGTGCTCGATCGGGACCGAACCGCGCAGGCGCTCGACTTCGGCGGGCGTGTAGGGCCGGTCGATGCCGTCGAAGCGGCCGGTGGGAGCGGGAATCAGATCGGCGAATTCGGGCATGGGCGGATCCAGTCACGAAGGGAATGTCGCCGCAGAAAGCCTCCTCGCACCCGCTTTGCCCAGCGGGAAAACGGTCGCGTTGTCATGGCATGACTTGAAGACTTTGTAGAATCGTGACATCTCGACAAACCATGGCCGAGCGGAAGTTATTGCTGGGCGGTCGTCTGAGACGACTTCGCCGCGAACTGGGCCTCTCGCAGACCGCGATGGCGGGCGAGCTCGGCCTGTCACCCAGCTACCTCAACCATCTCGAGCGCAACCAGCGGCCGGTCACCGCGCCGGTGCTGCTCAAGCTCGCCGCCGTCTATGATTTCGACGTGAAAGCGCTGACCGCCGAGGGGGGCGAAGGCACGGGCGTTGCCGATCTCACCGAGATTTTCGCCGACCCGATGTTCGCCGATCTGGCCATCCCCCGCTACGAACTGGTCGAGGCGGCCGACAATGCGCCGTCCGTCGCCGACGCGGTGGCGCGGCTCTACGCGGCCTTGCTGGAGGCGCGGCGGCAGCCGATGGCGGAGGGCGATGACAGTGCCGCCTCCCGGCCGGAAAACTGGGTGCGTGACTATATTCAGGCGCAGCGCAACCATTTCCCCTTTCTGGAGGAAGCGGCCGAGACGCTGGCTGGGGCGCTCGGTGAACCCGCCTTCGCCGCGGAGGCGCTGCGACGGCGGCTGAAGGATGGCTTCGGCATCGAGACTCGGATCGTCTCGCCGGAGCTGCTCGACGGTGCCAGCCAGCATTTCGACCTGCACCGCCGCCGGCTGATGCTGTCGGCCCTGCTCCGCCCGGAAAGCCGGGTCTTCGCAATCGCCTACCAGCTAGCCCTGGTCGAATTCCGGCCGCTGATCGCCCGGATGATCGAAGCCGCGGCTCCACCGGACGAGCCGTCCCGCCATTTGCTGCATATGAGCCTGGCCAATTATGCCGCCGGCGCGATCCTGCTGCCCTATGACGCCTTCCTCGCGGCGGCGGAGCGCGAGCGCTACGACGTGGACCGGCTCTGCGCTTTGTTCGGCGCGAGCGTCGAGCAGGTCTCGCACCGGCTGACCACGCTCCAGCGCAGCGGCGCGCGCGGCATCCCCTTCTTCATGCTGCGGGTGGATGCGGCGGGTAACGTGTCGAAGCGCTTCGCCGGGGAGGCCTTTCCCTTCTCGCGCTTCGGCGGCACCTGCCCACGCTGGAACCTCCATTCCGCCTTCCAGACGCCCGGCCGCGCGGTGACACAGATCGTCGAGACGCCCGACGGGCAGCGTTTCTTCACCATCGCCCGCACCGTGGAGCGCAATGTCCGGCTCGATCCGCGCGAGGACAGCCAGCTCGCCATCGGCCTGGGCTGCGACCTCAAACATGCGCCGCGCCTGCTTTATGCCGACGGGCTCGACCTCGCCGACCCCGTCATCACGCCGATCGGCCCGGCCTGCACCCTGTGCCCGCGCATTCGCTGCCCGCAGCGCGCCGCCGCCCCGTCCGGTCGCACCCTGACGGTCAGCGAGCACCGCAAGACGATCTCGCCTTTCCCCTTCCTGGGCGGCTGATCAGAGCGCGCGCGGCACGCCCGCTTGTCCGGGCGCGCATTCCAGCGCCGCGTCCCAGCCGGCCAGATCGGCTGCGGCGCGATAAGTGGATTCGAGGAATTCGAGCAGGGCGCGGTCGGGATCGGGGGCCTCGGCGACGTCGGCATAGTCGAGGATGAACTCGCCCAACGCCTGATCGAAGCGGGCTGCTTCCGGCAGGACGGCCGCCGCCGCAAAGCCTTCGGGCGACGGGTAAGCGTAAGAATAGAAGAACGGTCCGCCTTCGCCGCCCGCGCCGCCCGGCCAGAAGCCGGCGCTCGACACTTCGTGGCTATAGGCTTCGCGCGTCACCGCATCGGGCAGGTTCGGAATGCCGCCCGGATGCGGCGGCGCGGCGCGGCCGGAGAAGCGGGTCACGGCCAGGTCGAAGCTGCCCCAGAAGAAATGGACCGGGCTGACCTTGCCGAGAAAGCCCGAGCGGAATTGCCGGAAGACCCGATCGGCCTCCTTCAGCGCCCAATGCAGGCTCACCGCATGATCGGGGTCATAGACTTGCGGCCGATCATCCTCGGCGAAGGGAATGGCCGGCGAAACCTCATTCGGTCTGCCGTTGATGCTGATCTGACGGCCCGAACGCTCGAGCATCGCCATGAAGGCGGCATGGAAATCGGCCACGCTGCCCACCAGCGGCACCGAATCCTGCGTGCCGTCGCTGATCAGGCGGACTCGATGCTCGACCAGGTCGATCACCAGCTCGAACGGGTCGCCCGGGCCGAAGATCGTCTCGGTTCGGAGCCCGTCCGGGCAGACGTGCAACGTCACATGCCAGCCATGATTGCGCCAGGGCAGCAAGGCGGTTGGCACCTTGCCGACGATCTGGCTGATCAAATGCAGGAAGACGATGGTGCGGCGGGCTTCCGCGCCAAGACGCGGCCAGTTCTGCTCGTACATGCGCACACTCCTCGTGCCCGCGATCCTAGATGGCTTCAATCGCCGCGCAAACTCCTCTAACGGCTCAGCGATGAGCGATAATCTCAACCAACAGCAGGAAGAATGGCTGGCGCGGGTCAGCGAAGCGGGCGACGCCGCGGCGCTTGAGAGCGTGCGCGTGGCGGCTCTCGGCAAGCAGGGCGCGATCACGGCCTTGCTGAAGACGCTCGGTGGCATGAGCCCCGACGAGCGGCAGGCGACCGGCCCGCGCATCCACGCCCTGCGCGAAGCAGTCACCGCCGCGCTTGGCGAACGCAAGGCCGCGCTGGAAGCCGCCGAGCTGGATGCCCGGCTCGCCCGCGAGACCGCCGACGTCACCCTGCCCGTCGCGCCCGCGCCGCGCGGCACCGTCCACCCGGTCAGCCAGGTGATGGACGAGCTGGCCGAGATTTTCGCCGACCTCGGCTTCTCCGTCGCTTCCGGCCCCGAGATCGAGGATGACTGGCACAATTTCACCGCGCTGAATTTCCCGCCCGATCATCCGGCGCGGGCGATGCACGACACTTTCTATCTGGCCGAAAAGGGTCCGGAGGGCGGCGACCGGCTGCTGCGCACCCACACCTCGCCGGTGCAGATCCGCGCGCTGACCGGCCGCGAGCCCCCGCTCTACATCATCGCGCCCGGCCGGGTGTATCGCTCCGACAGCGACGCCACGCACACGCCGATGTTCCACCAGATCGAGGGGCTGGTGATCGACAAGGGCATCACCCTGGCGCACCTGAAATGGACGCTGGAGACCTTCCTGAAGGCCTTTTTCGAGCGCGACGACATCGTCCTTCGCCTGCGGCCGAGCTTCTTCCCCTTCACCGAACCGTCGGTCGAGGTCGACGTCGGCTATTCGATCGAGAAGGGCAAACGCGTGATCGGCGGGTCCGACGGCTGGATGGAAGTGCTGGGCAGCGGCATGGTCCACCCCAATGTGATCCGCGCCTGCGGGCTCGATCCCGACGAGTGGCAGGGCTTCGCCTTCGGCACCGGCGTCGATCGGCTCGCCATGCTGAAATACGGCATGGATGATCTGCGCGCCTTCTTCGACGGAGATGGCCGCTGGCTCGGCCATTACGGCTTCGGCGCACTCGACGTGCCCACGCTGAGCGGGGGAGTCGGGGCATGAAGCGCGAAAGCGCCCCGGCGAAGGCCGGGGTCCAGCCCGAAGAGAAGATTCTGGGCCCCGGCCTTCGCCGGGGAACTGTCCATTGGAATTCTGTGCGATGAAGTTCACCCTTTCCTGGCTGAAAGAGCATCTCGAGACGCAAGCGACGCTCGAGCAGATCGTCGATCAGCTCACGTCGCTCGGCCTGGAGGTCGAAGGCGTCGAAAATCCCGGTGCCAAGCTCGCCGCGTTCCGCGTCGCCGAGGTGCTGACCGCCGCGCCGCATCCGCAGGCCGACAAATTGCAGGTGCTGACCGTCGATGCCGGTGACGGCCCGATGCAGGTCGTCTGCGGCGCGCCCAATGCCCGCGCGGGGATGAAGGGCGTGTTCGGCGGGCCGGGCACTTATGTCCCGGGCATCGACATGATTCTGAAGGTCGCGGCGATCCGCGGTGTCGAATCGAACGGCATGATGTGCTCGACCCGCGAGCTTGAGCTTGGCGAAGATCATGACGGCATCATCGAATTGCCCGCCGATGCGCCGGTCGGCACCGCCTTTCCGGACTATGCCGGGCTGGACGATCCGGTCATCGACCTTTCGATCAACCCGAACCGGCAGGATTGCATGGGCGTGCACGGCATCGCCCGCGATCTGGCTGCGGCGGGCCTCGGCACGCTGAAGGCGGTCGCCGCAGAGCCGGTCGCGGGGAGCTTCCCCTGCCCGGTCGAGATCCGCACCGACGATCCGGAAGGCTGCCCGGCTTTCTACGGCCGCGTCGTGCGCAATGTCCGCAATGGCGCGTCGCCAGCCTGGCTGCAGCAAAGGCTGAAGGCCGTCGGCCAGCGTCCGATCAGCGCGCTCGTCGACATGACCAATTACATCATGCTGAGCTACGGCCGGCCGCTGCACGTCTATGACCTCGCCAAGCTGAATGGCGCGGTGGTCGCCCGCAAGGCGAAGGATGGCGAGACGGTCGAGGCGCTGAACGGCAAGAGCTATAGCCTCGATCGCACCATGACCGTGATCGCCGACGATGCCGGCGTGCACGATATCGGCGGCGTGATGGGCGGCGAACATTCGGGCGTCACCGAGACCACGACCGATATCCTGATCGAATGCGCCTATTTCGATCCGGCCCACATCGCCCGCACCGGACAGAAGCTTGCCCTCGCCTCCGACGCGCGCAGCCGCTTCGAGCGCGGCGTCGATCCGCGCTTCCTGGACGACGGGCTGGAAATCGCCACCCGCATGGCGATCGACCTGGCCGGCGGGGAGGCGTCGGACTTCATCCGCGCCGGCTCGCCGCCCGCGCTGGAGCGCGAAATCGCCTATCGCCCCGAGCGCGCGCTTGGCCTCGGCGGGCTCGACGTGCCGGAAGACCGGCAGCACGAGATCCTCGCCAGCCTCGGCTTCACTGTCGAGCGCTCCGCGCCCTGGAAGATCACGACGCCGTCGTGGCGCCGCGACGTCGAGGGCGAAGCCGACATCGTCGAGGAGGTGATCCGGGTCGAGGGGCTCGACAAGGTCGTCTCCACGCCTTTGCCCCGCGCCGCCGGAGTCGCCCGACCGACCGCCACGCCCGAGCAATTGGTCGAGCGCCGAGTCCGCCGCACCGCCGCCGCGCGCGGGCTTTCCGAAGCAATCACCTGGAGCTTCATCGCGGAGAGCGAGGCCGCCCCGTTCGGTGGCGCGGCCTGGAACCTCGCCAATCCGATCAGCGAGGAGATGAAGGCGATGCGCCCGTCGCTGCTGCCGGGTCTGCTGTCCGCTGCCCGCCGCAACCAGGCGCGCGGCAATGATCATCTCCGCCTGTTCGAGATCGGCCGCCGCTATCTGGCCGACAGCGAGCCGCTGACCGCGAGCCTGCTGCTCGCCGGCGCCCCCGCCCGCCACTGGCGGACCGGTCGCGGCGCGCCCGCGGACTGGGCTGACGCCAAGGCGGAGGCTTTGGCCTTGCTGGCCGCCGCCGGTGCGCCGGTCGACAATCTGCAGGTCTCGGCGCCCGCCGGCCCGGCTTATCACCCCGGCCGCTCGGCGAAACTGACGCTCGGCAAGGCGGTGCTGGCCGAATTCGGCGAGCTGCACCCCCGCATCCTGCGCGCCTTCGACCTGGACGGCAGCGCCGCCGCGGCGGAAGTCTATCTCGACGCTCTGCCCCCGCGCCGCGCCGCCGGGCGGATGCGCGCCGCTTATGCGCCGCCGGCGCTGCAGCCGGTGCGCCGCGACTTCGCCTTCCTGGTCCCGGAGACGCTGGAAGCGGACAAGCTCCTCCGCGCCGTCCGAGGCGCCGACAAGCAGGCGATCGTCGCCGCGAGCCTGTTCGACGTCTTCACCGGCGCCGGCGTGGGTGAAGGCGAGAAGTCGCTGGCGGTCGAAGTGGTGCTGCAGCCAGCGGAGAAGAGCTTCACCGACGAGGACTTGAAGGCGATCGGCGAGCGGATCGTCGCTTCGGCGGCGAAGGTGGGCGCGCGGCTTAGGGATTAATTGTCATTCCAGCGAAAGCTGGAATTCCGCTTCTTCCGGGTCGGCGCCAAAGGCAATGAGATCCCAGCTTTCGCTGGGATGACGGTGGCTATTGCGTCTGCACCAATTCGTCGGTGACCGCCCAGGCCCCATCGAGCCACGTCACGACCTCTGCCGCCGCCGGGTGCGGAATTGCAGCGTAGCGCTCGCGCAACTCGGCTTTCCGCGCGCCCGACAGGCGGTCCAGGCCACGATCCTGGAAACTCAGCAGGTTCGCCTGAAGCTTCAGCGCAAGCTCCTCTCCGGCAACCTCGACCGCCCCACGCCGGAAGGAGGCGGCATAATCATAGCCGTCGCCGTCGGCATAGGAATCCGCCAGCGTCAGCGCCGGGATCCGGCTCAGCACCGGCTGCGAGGCGGGGTTGATGCCGTGCGCGGCGATCTGCCGGGCCATTTCGGCCGGCCGG
This sequence comes from Pseudomonadota bacterium, assembly GCA_023424095.1. Lineage (GTDB taxonomy): Bacteria > Pseudomonadota > Alphaproteobacteria > Sphingomonadales > Sphingomonadaceae > Allosphingosinicella. Next base: position 24,591 of record JAFAEG010000026.1, read on the forward strand.
CCGGTGAAGGCGCGCAGATGCAGATGCTGCGACATGCGCGCGCCGTCATTCACCGGATAATTGTCCCAGAGGAACGGTCTGCGCCCCATCTGTTCGGCGACTCGGGCGAGGTGACCCGGGGAGAATTCGCGCGAGCAGACCTCCGGGCCGGTCCAGAACATCTCCACCGCCGGATCGAGCAATTTGCCCAGCCGCGCCAGATAGCCTTCCGGCCGCTTGCCGAAGGCGCTGTCGAGGATCGGATCGTCGGAATAATAGCTTGGGCACATCAGGATGCGCGTCGCCCGGCTGCGCTCCGCCGCGAATGCGACGATCGCGGCCTGCCGGTCGGCCAGCCCCTCCATGTCGCCGCGCATGTCGTCGAACAGGATGGCGAGGTCGTCGGGGCGCAGCGCGTCGAGATGGGCAAGCTTGCGGGCCAGCGCGTCCTGCCAGTCGCGTCCGGGCTGCAGATGCAGTTCGAACGGGCTGAGGCCGATTCCGAAGCGGACACCAAGCTTGCGGCAATGCGCCGCGAGCGTCGCCAGCCGGTCCATCTCCACGTCCGGATGAAGCCCCTGCCAGTCGCGGCGCAGATAGGCGTCGGCCTTGGGCGCGTAGAGGTAGAAGCGGTAGCCGCGCGGAGCGAGGAATTCGATCGTCTCGGCGCGTTCGCGCCAGCTCCAGGGGCGGCCGAAAAAGCCTTCGATCAGCCCCAGCTCGGGCGTCACGCCGCCTGCTCGAGCTCGTTGATCGCGGCGTGGACCCGGCTTTCCAGCTCTTCGCGAGTCAGACCGGGCGGCAGCGGCTTGCCGAAGCGGATCACCACCGTGCCGCTGTGCCGCGCCAGGCCGTGCCGCGGCCACAGCCGGCCGGTGTCGAGCGCCACCGGCACGACCGGCAGGCCGATGCGGCGATAGAGGCCGGCAAAGCCCGCCTGCAATTTCGGCATGTTGCCCGGCAGCACGCGCGTGCCTTCCGGGAAGATCAGGATCGAGCGGCCCTCATCCTTGGCCTCTTCGGCTTCCTTCATCATCCGCCGGAGCGCCGCGGCGCCACCGGAACGATCGACCGAGATCGCGCCATAGCTGCGCGCCAGGCGGCCCCAGAGCGGGATATCGGCCAGCTGCCGCTTCATCACCGCCGCCGGCGCGTGCAGGATGCGCACCAGGGCAAGCGGGTCGAGAAAGCTCTGATGCTTGGCGGCGACCAGCACCGCGCCCTGCGGGATTTCGCCCTCGATGCGGGTGCGAATGCCCAGGATATGGCGGACGCACCAGCCGTGGAAGCGGACCCAGGCCATGCCGAACGCCCTGAGCGCCCGCCGCCCGAACAAGGTCACGAACAGGCCGATCACCGCGCCGATCGCGGTCGCGGAGTAAAAGACGATCTGGAAGGTCAGGGTCCGCAGGATCGCGACGATCCTGGAGCCGGAAACAGGCGGAGCAGTCATTCCAGTCCTAAACGCTCCCCGAACGGGCTGATCAGAAATTTATTATACTCGACAAACATTTGGCCGAAGGAACGTGGCGAAATTACGCCATCCGCGACGATTTGTGTGCCGCTCTTCACCCGCCAGCTGATCTCCTTGCGCGCGCGGCGCATGTGCCAGTCATTGGTGACGATCCGAATCGAAGCCATGTCGTGCCGCCCTACCCAAGAAGCAACCTCCTCGCCATTGCCGCGCGTATCCACCGCGTCGCGGCCCAGCTCGACCCGGGCATTCATCAGGTCCATCGGCACGCCATATTCGGCGGCCAGCTCCTCCGGCCGGACCGAGGCGTCGACCCCCGAAATCAGCATCCGTTCCGCCGCGCCCGAGCGCAGCAAAGCGAAGCCGCGCGCCAGCCGTCCCGGCCCGCCGGTCAGCACGACGATGCCGTCGGTCCGCTCCGCCGCCTCCGCGGGTCCCGGCAGCGCGTTCATGAACCAGACCATCCCCGCAAAATAAGCGACGAGCGTCAGCAGGCTGAGCCGGGCAAGCCATTTCACCATTTCAGAGCAACCGTCCCAACGCGCGCAATATCGTCGTGCGCGCCACCAATAAGGCGAGCAGCGCCCCGGCCAGCGGCAGCGCGACCAGCACAAGCCAGCCATATCCCGGCATCGCCGCCGCGCCCAGCAAATCGGACCCGATCGCCGCGACCCGTCCGCCGATCAGCACCAACACGACCAAAGCGAAGGACAGGCCGAGCAGGCCGCCGAACAGCACGTCGAGCGCGATCCGCCGCTGGAACAGCCGCGCGATCTGCGCATCGGTCGCGCCCATATGATGGAGGATCTCGATCGTCTGATTGTGGGTGTTCAATGATGCGCGGGCCGCCAGCACGACCGTCGCCCCGGTCGCGACGATCATCAGCACCACCAGCCCGACCGCCAGCCATTGCAGCGAGCCGAGCAGCCCGGACAAGGGCGCCAGCCATTCCGCCGCGCCGGATACCAGCGCTCCCGGCGCCGCTCGCTCGGCCGCCGCGGCGATGGCGGGCAGAGCGCCGCCGTCGGCCAGATCGACATCGATCATCGCCGGCACCGGCAGATCGGCGTCGGCGGCCAGATCGCCGAGCCAGGGCTCGAGCAGGGCCGCGACCTCCGTGTCCGGCACCCGCCGCACCGCGCTGACTCCCGCCACGCTCTGCAGCGCCGTCGCCGCCGCCTCGGCCTGGGCGGCACGGCGATCGGGATTGGGCTCGACGATCTGCACCGTCACCCGATTGCCGATCTCGCCCTCGATCCGCTCCGCACCGGCCGACAGCGCCATGCCCGCGGCGGCGGCGAGCACGGTCAGGAACATCATGATCGCGATCACCCAGGGCATCGGCCCGGAGATTCGGCCTTCGGGGAACAGCTTGCTCTCGCTCGCGCCGAATGCGCGCAGCAACTTCATGACGTCACGTCTTCGTCCGCCCGGCGCGGCGGATTGCGCAGCACGCCGGTCGGGTCGGCAATCTGCCCACGGTCCAGCCGCAGCATCTCCGCGCGCGGCACGGCGGTCAGCAGATGCAGATCGTGGGTGGCGACGATCACCGTGGCGCCCAATTTGTTCAGCGCGTCGAACAAATGGATCAGGCGCTTGGCCATTTCCGGATCGACGTTGCCGGTCGGCTCGTCCGCGACCAGCAATTCGGGCCGCGCGATCACGGCACGGGCGATGGCGACGCGCTGCTGTTCGCCGCCGGACAAGGTCGCCGGCCGCGCGCTGGCGCGATCCTCCAGCCCGACCCAGGCCAGCATCTCGCGCACCGGCACTTCCAGATCCTCTTCCTCCACCCCAGCGACGCGAAGCGGCAGCGCGACATTGTCGAAGGCGGACAGATGCGGGACCAGCCGGAATTCCTGGAACACCGTGCCGATCCGGCGGCGAAAGCCGGGCAGGCGGGTGCGCGGCATGGTGACGATATCCTCGCCGAACAGCCGGATCAGGCCGCGGCTCGGCCGCAAGGCGAGATAAAGCAATTTCAGCAGGCTGGTCTTGCCCGCGCCCGAGGGCCCGGTGAGGAAGTAAAAACCACCCGTGCGCAAAGTGAAGCTCAAGTCGGACAAGGTCTCGGCGCCCGTGCCGTAGCGCAGGCCGACATTGTCGAACTGGACGATCGAACCGTTCGTCCCCAAACCAGCCTCCGCTATTCGGCCGTAAAGCCTTGCCCCGGCCCTCTGTCGCACGGCGGCGCGAGGCCCTTCAAGCCACACGCGCTTGCAACATTCCCGTCACGCGTGCTTAGAGGCCGAAAAGCGGCGCGCAAGGGTCCCCAACCCAGATGATTTTGTCCTGTCCGTCCTGTCGGACCAAATATGTCGTACCTGACAGCGCCATCGGCCTCGAAGGCCGGACGGTGCGTTGCGCGCAATGTCGCTTCAGCTGGTTCCAGGATGGGCCGGAAGCGATGCCCGCCGGCGTCACGCCGCCACCGGCCCCGCCGCCACCCGCGCCCCGCCAGCCCGCACCGGCAGCG
>JAFAEG010000138.1 GCA_023424095.1 Pseudomonadota bacterium
ACGCTCCATCCCACGGTCATCGCGAGCAGGCATGCGAGGCTCGCCAATGCATTGGGGAACGCTTTCGAAGCCCTCATGACATCTCCCGATCACGATCGATGGCGACAGAGCTTGCCGTCAATTTCATTGCAGGCCCAGAACGAAAAAGGGGACGGCCCGAAGGCCATCCCCTGAATATCGCCCGACCTCAAAGGCCGGAGGCGTGGCCGCCGATCAGCGCGAGTAGAACTCGATGACCAGGTTCGGCTCCATCTGCACCGCATAGGGCACGTCCGACAGGGTCGGGGTGCGGGTGAAGGAGGCGGAGAACTTGTTGTGGTCGGCGTCGATGTAGTCAGGCACGTCGCGCTCGGCGAGGGCGGCCGACTCGATGACGATGGCGAGCTGGCGCGAGCTCTCCTTGACCGCGATCACGTCGCCCGGCTTGACCTGGTAGGACGCGATGTTGACGCGCTTGCCGTTCACGGTGATGTGGCCGTGATTGATGAACTGGCGGGCGGCGAAGACGGTCGGGACGAACTTGGCGCGGTAGATCACCGCGTCGAGACGGCGCTCGAGCAGGCCGATCAGGTTCTCGCCCGAATCGCCCTTCAGGCGGGTCGCCTCGGCGTAGTAGCGGCGGAACTGCTTCTCGGAGATCGAGCCGTAATAGCCCTTCAGCTTCTGCTTGGCGCGCAGCTGCGTGCCGAAGTCGGAAGGCTTGCCCTTGCGGCGCTGGCCGTGCTGGCCGGGGCCGTATTCGCGGCGGTTGACCGGGGACTTCGGGCGGCCCCAGATGTTCTGACCGAGGCGGCGGTCAATCTTGTACTTCGCCTCATGGCGCTTCGACATGTCGCGTGTCCTCTTGGTTCGCGATTTTGAGGACCGCGCCCTCCTTCTCCCCGTTTCCGGGGCGACAGATCCGGCTTCCGAAGGGAGCGGATCACGGGTGCGGAAAAAGCCACGCGGCCCCGTGAGGAGCCGCGCGACGCCGGTGCCTATGCGGGAATTGCCGGCGGAAGTCAATGCGCCGGCGCGATATCGGGCTCACCAGCGCCCGTAGTACCGGTCGGCGCGATGGTGGCGCGATTGCTTGTACCAGCCGAGATGCCGGCCGCGATCCCAGCCATGATGTCGGTGCGGGCGATAATGGTAGCCCTGGTGATAGCCCTTCGCCTTGTGCCAGCCTTTCGGCTTGGCCTGGGCGTCGCCGGAGCCGAAGGCGATGGCGAGGCTGAAGGCAGCGGCGGCGATCAAAAGGCGGTTTCTCATGCGACGATCCCTCCCTGCGCCGGCAAGTGGCGATGCTGGGGAAACGTTTCGCGCTGCGACATGGTTCCGGATGGCACTGCCCGCGTGCGCTCAGGCTGCGAGCGGCATCGCCTCGATCTCGACCCGCGCCAGGCCGAAGCCGGCCAGCGCGATCCGGGCCGGCCCGCTCAGCCGCGTGCCGGCGGTGAAGACGGCGCAGGCCTCGCCGGCGTCGCGCCAGTCGCCGGCCGGGCCGAGCAGTTGCGTGACGCGCCGCGCGACGGCGGGGGCGGGGTCGATCCACTCCACCGGCCAGGGTGCGAGGCGGCGATAGCGGGCCAGCAGCAGCGGGTAATGCGTGCAGGCGAGCGCCACCACATCGGTGCGCCTGCCGTCGCGCGCGACGAAGCAGGGGGCGATCTCGGCCAGCACGTCGCTGTCGCCGATCGTCTCGCCCTTCAGGGCCGCCTCGGCGAGGCCGGCAAGCCGGGTCGCGCCGACCAGCGTCACCTCGCAGCCGCCGGCATAATGCTCGATCAGCCCGCGTGTGTAGTCGCGCGCCACGGTTCCCGGCGTCGCCAGAACCGAGACGAGGCCGCTGCGGCTGCGCGCGGCGGCCGGCTTCACCGCCGGAACGGTGCCGACGAAGGGGATGGGGAAACGGGCCCGCAGCGCCGGGAGCACCAGCGTAGAGGCCGTGTTGCAGGCGATGACGACGAGGTCGGGATGGAAGCGCGCGACCAGCCGCTCCATCACCGCGAGCACGCGGGCGATCAGCGCCGCCTCGCTCAGCCTTCCATAGGGAAAGGCGGCGTCGTCGGCGGCGTAGACGATGTCGGCATCGGGGCGGCTGGCGACGACTTCGCTCAGCACGGTCAGGCCGCCGAGACCGGAATCGAACAGGAGGATGGTCGGGCGGCGTTGCGGCATCACCGCGCTGCGATGGCAGTTTCCGGCGAGGAGATCGACTTGCATGAGGTGGTTACCGACCGGGGTCCGCAAAGCCCGATTGGGGCCCTGGTCCGTTAAGGGAGGATGAATGTGGCGAGAGCGCGCTGGGGATAATTTAGTTGACTTTGTCCATTAAAACTCGTTTCTCGGAAGCAGGAGGCCATCATGCCAGCCATCGCTCCTCATGCCATCGATGCGATCCGCGGCTTCAATCGTTTTCACACCCGCTGGGTCGGGGCATTGGGCGGTGATCTCCATGGCTCCGGCTTCGGCCTGACGGAGGCGCGGGTGCTCTACGAGCTGGCGCAGCGCGACGGCTGGCGCGCCGGCGAGCTGGCCCGCGAGCTCGGCCTCGATCCCGCCTATCTCTCGCGGCTGCTGAAGCGTTTCGTGACGCTGGGCTGGCTCGCGCGTGAAAAGGTGGAAGGCGACGCGCGGGCGCTGAAATTGCAGCTGACGGAGGCCGGGCAGGCCGCATTCCGGCCGCTGGACCAGGCTTCATGCGAGCAGGCGAGTGCGATCCTGTCTCGGCTCGATCCGGCCGGGCAGGCGGCGCTCGTGGGCGCACTCGACCTGGCGCAGGGGCTGCTCTCCGGGGACAGCGCGGCACGGCGCATGGTGACGATCCGCGAGCACCGGCCCGGCGATATCGGCTGGGTAATCTCGGCCCATGGCCGGCTCTATGCGCAGGATTATGGCTGGGACATCAGCTTCGAGGCGCTGGTCGCCGAGATCGCCGCGAAATTCCTGCGCGAATTCCAGCCTGGACGGGAGCGCTGCTTCATCGCCGAGCTGGACGGCGCGCCGGTCGGCTCGGCCTTCGCGGTGCGCGAAAGCGAGGAGGTCGCGAAGCTGCGGCTGGTGCTGGTCGAGAAGCGCGCGCAGGGCCTCGGCCTCGGCAAGAAGCTGGTGCGCGAGGCGGTCGGTTTCGCCCGCGCCGCCGGCTATCGCCGGATGGTGCTGTGGACCAACGACATCCTGCATGCGGCGCGGGCGATCTACGTCGCCGAGGGTTTTCGGTTGGTGGCCGAGGAGAAGCATCATTCCTTCGGGCAGAATCTGGTTGGGCAGAACTGGGAGCTCGACCTCTAGCTCTTTGTTTTATCGCATTTTCTTCACGCGAACCGGCGCCCAATTCGCTCGAAAATGCTCCAGTTCCCCGGCTAGGTTCAGGCCTTGAGCCGCGCCACCGCTGCCGCCGCCATGCGTCCCGCCAGCGTCGCGCCGCCGGCCGTCATGGCGCCGCCTCCCGCAGTCGCCTCGCCGGCGAGCCAGAGGCGCCCGGCGATCGGCTCCGCCAGGATGTCGCGGGCGCCGGCATGGCCGGGCAGGCAGACCGAATAGGAGCCGCGCGCGAAGGGATCGGTCCACCAGGCCGGAAAGGAGACCGGCCCGGCAGCCTTGCGGAACTCCGGCCCGATCATGTTGGCGAGCAGGTCGACGACATGGGCGCGGGCGGCCTCCGGCCCGGAATGCGAGAGCTCGCGGGCATAGTCGCCGCCGCAGAAGCCGACAACCAGGTCCTGATCGCCGGGGAACAGGTCGAAGTTCATCAGCCGGCCATTGGCACCGGCCTCGAAATAGCTGGTGCCGGGCGCGATGCCGAAGCGGTTGCCGTCGACCTTGAGCGCGATCTTGGTTAGAGCGCCCATGCCGATGCCGGAAAGCGCGCCATGTGTGCGGGCTGGCAGTGCCGGGGTGAAGCGGATCGCGCCGGCCTTGAGCACGCCGACCGGCACGGTGACGATGCAAGCGCGGGCGTTGAGCGTGCCTGAAGCCGTGGTGATCGCGACGCCGGGACCGTCCCAGCGGATCGCGGTGACGGTCTGGTTCAGGCGGATGTCGAGCCCGGCGCCATAGCGCGCCACCAGATTGCCGTAGCCGCTGGGCACGACATAGTCCTCGCCGGCCCAGAGGCGCTGATAGTCGCGGGCCGAGATCCGGGATGCTTCCTCGCCGATCGAGAGCAGCAGGCCGGAGGAGGCGATCGGCGCGAGGTCGGGACCGAGATCGCCCAGCAGTTCGGCGATCGACAGGTCGCGCGTCTTGAGGTCCGCGGTTTCGAGCCGGCGGTCGATCTGTCCGAAGGCGCCGCGGCGGCGCTGGCGATCGCCCTGCGACATCGGCTGGCCGTTCTGGAAGAGCTGGAAGCCGCCGCCCCAGCTTTCATTCGGCGTTGCGATGCCGAGTTCCTGGGCGATGGTGGTCCAGGGGTTGCGCTCGGCCCAGTGGATGAACATCGCGCCGGCGTCATAGGAAGGTCCGAGCGAGGAATCGGTGAAGGTGCGCCCGCCCAGGCGATCGCGGCCCTCGAGCACGATCACGGCGCGTCCCGCCGCCCGCAATTGCCGGGCGGCGGCGATGCCGGCCGCGCCGGCGCCGATGACCACGACGTCATGGTCACGAGCCTGTGCCCGACCGGAACCGGCCGAGGCCGCGGCCATGGCCGCAGAGCCCAGCAGCAGTTTCCGGCGGTCGAGCATGGCGTGAGCTTCCCTCCGCATCTTGCACTGCATCATGCCACCCGAAGCCGAGGCTGCAAGGCGCAAAGCGCGATGCCCGGTGCCGGTGCGTTCACGAGATGGGGAGGCGGTGCGCCAGGCTCAAGGCGTGGGCCCGAACGCAGGTTCGGCGCCGGTGCGAGATGCGCGCAAGGCGACCCTCCCCGGGGGCTGTCCGAGCACTGGCTCCGCGGTGGGCGTCTCCGCCTGCCTTCCGGAAACAGGGATATCGATCTGGCTGCAGATTAGAATTATAATAAATATGTAGTTCTTCCCAGTAAAGAGAATCATTTGACAGTCAAAAGTGATTTTCCTATTCGCTGATGCTGAAATTAAGGCAGGGTCCTTAGTTTAAAACGATTGCAAACTATCAAATGACTTCACTTCGGAAGTCTTCGGCTAGGACGGGATTGGGGCTATGGGCGATTACTCCGGTGGGCTGCGACATGGCGTGGCGCTTGGGGCTTTGGTGCTGGCGATGGCGGCGCCGGCGGCAGCGCAGCAACAGCGGCAGGCGGAACGCAGCGTCGGCGAGCCGGCCGTGACGCTCGACGCGATCGTCGTGCAGGGCGAGGCGGCGACGGCGGCCCCGTTGGTCGCTGGCCCGACGACGACGACGACGACACGTGCGGAGCTCGACCGGGCGCAGGTCCAGAGCATCCAGGAGTTGTCGCAGCGGCTGGAGGCCGGCATCACCTTCAACCGCAACAATGGTTCGGTGAACATTCGCGGCCTCGACGGCGCCCGCGTGCTGACGACGGTCGATGGCATCCGTCAGCCCTTCATCCAGGACAACCGCATCGACCGCAGTATCGGTACGGCCTTCGACTTCGATTCGCTGTCGACGCTTGATCTGCTGCGCGGCGGAAGCGGTGCCAGCACGCTCGGCTCGGGCGCGCTCGGCGGCGCGCTCGCGGTGCGCACGCTCGATCCTGAGGACCTCATCCGGCCCGGCAAGACCTTCGGGGGGCTCGCCAAGACGGGCTTTGACACGACCGACAAGGCCTGGTTCGGCAGCGGCGCCGTCGCTGGCCGGTTCAAGGATACCTGGCTGATGATCCAGGGCGGGCTGCGCCGCGGGCACGAAACAGAAAACCGCGGGAACAATCCGAGCATCGGCGCGACCCGCACCGAGCCGAACCCGGTCGACTTCAACCAGTACAGCTTCCTCGCCAAGCTGCATCAGTATGTGAACGAGGTGCACCGTTTCGGGCTGACCGGCGAGATCTTCAAGCGCTCCGACGAGATCCAGACGCGCACCAGTGCCGTCTCGCTCACCGGCAATTATCGCCCGGGTCGACACGCGACCCAGGAGGATGTCGAGCGCAAGCGCGTCTCGCTGACCTATGACTACAAGCTGCCGGGCGGCCTCATCGACGAGGCCCATGCCAATCTCTACTGGCAGGGCGTGACGCGGAACTCGATCCTCAATGCCTACCGCTTCACCAGCGTGATCGGGCCCTATGCCCGCAACAACGAGGTCGAGGAAAAGGCCTTCGGCTTCAATGGGCACCTGATCAAGAGCTTCATCACCGGCCCGGTGTCGCATCGGCTCCTGCTCGGTACGGAGCTGAGGTCATCGACGCTCGATCAGTATTCGGCCGGCCTGGACAGCTGCCGCAGGCCCTATACGGGCGCCTTCACCGCCTGCAACAACCTGCACAGCAACCAGTCCGACACGCCTCGCGTCGAGGGCAAGCTGGTTGCCTTCTATGCGCACCACCAGTTCGGTTTCCTCAACGACACGCTGCGCCTGACGCCCGGTGTCCGCTTCGACTGGTATGAGGAGGCTCCGAAGGCGACGGCGAGCTATATCGGCAGCGCAGCCTATAGCGGCAGAATGCCGGCCAGTTCGAGCGACGACGCCTGGTCGCCGCGCATCCGCCTCGAATACGACATCCTCAAGAATGCGCCCTATGTGAAGGATGTGACGCTGTTCGCGCAGTGGTCGAAGGGCTTCCGCGCTCCGACTGCCAGCGAGCTCTACGCAACCTTCGGCGCCGTCGGTACCTATCTTCGCACCGGCAATCCCGACCTGCGGCCGGAGACCAGCAACGGCATCGATGTGGGCGTCCGCTTCGGCGACAAGGCCCTCGGCGGCACGCTGACCTATTTCCACACCGATTATCGCAATTTCATCGAGCAGACGCAGATCGCCGCACCCGGCGGGCTCTACCCGCAGGGCGGCATCACCGCCTATCAGAACGTCGCGCGGGCCCAGATCTCCGGCTTCGAGGCCAATATGCAATATGCCTTCGCGCCGAACTGGCTGGTGCGCGGCTCGTTCTCCTATGTCCAGGGCAAGAACAAGGACAACAAGACGCATCTCAACTCGATCCCGCCGGTGCAGGGCATCGTCGCGGTCGCCTATGGCACGGATAACTGGGGGGCGGAGGTGTCGGCCAAATTGGCCGGGGCGCGCAAGGATGTCGCGGCTACGACCGGTACCTCGCAGGGCTTCCAGGCGCCGGGCTACGCGATCTTCAACGCCTCGGCCTGGTGGCGGCCGATGCCGCAGATCGCCGATCTCGAATTGCAGGTCGGCGTCTACAACATCTTCGACCGCAAGTACTGGGACGCGGTCAATGTGCCGACCGGCGTGCTCGCCCAGGCGCGCGACTATTACAGCGAGCCCGGCCGTACCGTGAAGGCGACGCTGAAATACCAGTTCTGAGCGCCGGCGCGCCTTGAACAGAAAGAGGCCGGCGTCCTGGACGCCGGCCTCTCGGCGTTTGCGAACCTGACTCCGCTTTTCGGAAAACTCCGATGCGATAACACTGAGATAGA
>JAFAEG010000018.1 GCA_023424095.1 Pseudomonadota bacterium
GCGCGGTCGATCAGCCGCTCGCCGCCGAGCGCCCGCAGCGGCTTGCCGCCGCCGATCCGCCGCCCCTCGCCGCCGGCGAGGACGGCCACGAGCAGATCGTCATTGCGTCGGGAGGCTTGGACGGCGCGGTTCCTCTGTCAGCAGCGGGCGGCGAGAATGCGCATGGCCGGCACGGCCGCGCCGGAAAGCTGGATCGAGTAGACGCCGGGCCGGAGCGAGAATTCCACGATCTTGCGGATGCCGGACCCGGCCGGGCCGTGACCATGCGCCCGCGAGGCTACCAGCCCGGCGGGTCCCGCCACGTCGATCCAGGCCGCGTGCTCGAGCGCGATCAGATAGGTGCCCTCCCGCTCCACCTGCATGGTCACCGCCGCGCCGCGCGAGCCCGGCCGAGGCTCGCGTTCCGGCGGCAATGTCCATCGCACCTCTTCGACCGGGTGCACGGCGCGCGGGCGGGGGGCGCCGAGGCGCAGCGACGCGGGCTCGCTTTGCTCGACCGGTCGCGACCAGGCCGATTGCGCGGCGGGTGCGCAGCCCTGCGAGAGTGTCATGGCTGCGGCGAAGGCGACGATCAGGGACATGAGGGTTACCTCTTCGGCAGGAACGGTTTCGGATCACGCCATAGCAGCTTCGCACTGGCGATCACGCACATCTAGACGCCGGGCCGGAGGGAGTTTTGACACAGGTCATCCGCTGCTCCCGAGCCTTCCGCTAGCGCCGCCGCGAAGCTGGTGCCGGGAGGCGGGAATCGTGGAAATGTCGCGCCTGTTTCGCCGCGTCGCGATCGCGGCGCTTGCGTGCCTCGGGTCGGGCGGTCCGGCTCTGGCCCAGGAGCGCGCGGAAGCCATCGCCGTCGAGGTCAAGCCGATCCTCGACCTGCGGCTCCGCCACGAGCGGGTCGAGCAGCCGAACGCGCAGGCTTTCGCCTTCACCCTGCGCGCGCGGGCGGGGGCGGAGGCCCGGTTCGGCGCCTTCACGCTGCTTGCCGAGGGCGAGGCCACGCTCGCGCCCGTCGCCGACTATAACGCCTTCCCTTTCGCGGCCGCCTCCGGCCAGCGGCGGCCGCAATTCGCGGTCGTACCGGATCCGGAGAATATCGAGATGAACCGCCTCCAGCTCCAGTACAAAGCGGGCGACACGAGCCTGACGTTCGGGCGGCAGCGCATCAATCTCGACGATCAGCGCTGGGTCGGATCGGTCGGCTGGCGGCAGAACGAACAGACCTTCGACGCGGTGCGGGGAGAGGCCAGATTGGGGCCGATCGGCGTCGACCTGACCTATGCGATCAGCCAGCGGACCATCTTCGGCGCGGACGCGGGGCCGCGCGTTGATCAGGACGGCAGCTTCGTTTTCGCCGGGCTGTCGGCCCGCGAAGGGCCGATGGAGGCGAAGCTGTTCGCCTATATTTTTGACTATGACGAGGCGCTTTCCCTCGCGAACAGCAGCCAGACCTATGGCGGTATTCTGAGCGGCGCGGCCTCCGTCACGCAGCGGCTGCGTCTCGCGCTGCGGGTGAGCTATGCTCGCCAGTCCAACTACGGCGCCAATCCGTTCGACTATGCGGCGGATTATTGGGCGCTCGAGGGGAGCGCGACCCTGTCCGGTTTCACGCTCGCGGCCGGCTGGGAGCAACTGGGCAGCGACAATGGCCGCGCCGTCCAGACGCCGATGGCGACGCTGCACCGGTTCAACGGCTGGGCGGACCTGTTCCTCACCACACCACCCGCGGGCCTGCGCGACGCCTATATCTCGGTCAGCAGCAGGTTCGACGGCGTGAGGCCGCTGCCCGGCCTCAACGCGACAATCGCCTTCCACCAGTTCGACAGCGCCGTCGCGGGCACGGAATATGGCACCGAATGGGATGCGTCGGTGGGCTTCCGCCTCGGGCGGGTCGGCATATTGCTGAAATATGCCGATTATGATGCGGGCGGCTTCGGTGCCGACACGAGGAAATTCTGGCTTCAGGCCGAGTGGAGCTACTGATCCGCGGTCAACCGCCCCCGAAGCCTTCCGCCATTTCCGCCAGGCCGTCGCGGTCGAGTATCTCGACCCGGTCCTGCGCCGCCAGCCGGATCAGCCCGCGGTTGCGCAGTTCGGCCAGCATGCGGCTCACCGTTTCCTTGGTGAGACCGAGATAGTCGGCGATGTCCAACCGGCTCATCGGCAGGTCGAAGCGGTCTTCGCGGATGCCGCTCTGCCGTTCCGCCCGCGTCAGGAGATCGAGAAAGAAGCTCGCCAGCCGCTCCGCCGCATTCTTGCGCCCCAGCAGGACCATCTGCTGCTGCGCGGCCGCCAGTTCGTGCACGGCGAGGCGATACAGCTCGCGCTCCAGCGACGGATGCTCCTGCAGGAAGGTGTCGAACTGCGCGCGGGAGAACCACCACAATTCGCTGGGCTCCAGCGCCTCGACCGTGAAGGCATATTCGTCGTCGACGCTGATGCCGAGGAAGTCGCCGGGGAACATGAAGCCCGTCACCTGGCGTCGGCCGTCGCCGAGCAAGGTATAGATTTTGAGCACGCCGTGCGTCAGCATGAAGACGCGCTGCGCCGCGTCGCCTTCGTGAAACACCGTCTGTTCCGGCTGGAGGCGCTGCATCGTGCCGAGCTTGCGCATCGCCGCAAGCGTCGGCGAATCCAGACGGCGGCAGACGGTGATCGGCCGGACCGGGCAGGTTTCGCACGGGTGGCCGCTCGGTAGCTCCGTCAGCTCGCCGCCGGGATTGTAGGGCAAGGTCCGGTCCTCATGCGCTGCCAGCCGCGGCCGGCGAAATGACATGGCTCAACCCGGACATAGAGGATGCGGCCTATGCCGCAAGCTCCGTCAGGCTGCGCGCAGGCGATTCGATGTCCGAACTGGTCGTGAAGCCGCTGGAACCATCCCGGTTGACCGAAGCCTATCCGCTGGTCCGCTCGGCCGTCCATGTGAGCCACGAACGCTGGCAGAGCTATGCCCGCAAACTCATCGCAGCGGGCGGGGCGGTCCTGGCCGTCGCGGGCGCCGAGGGCCCGTTGTTCGGCCTCGCCGCCTATCGCGGGATTGCGAGCCTGCGCCACGGCCGCGCCCTTCAGGTCGAGCTCATCGTTGCCTTCGAGCTGTCGCGCCTCGCCCCGGTGCGCAGGCTGCTTCGCGATGCGCTGGAGGTGGCGGCGCGCGCGGACGGTTGCGACAGCATCATCTACACGCTGGGGGCGAAGGGCTGCCTCACGCCGCGGCCGGAACGTCGGCCCGCCTGGCGCCAGCTGGGTGGCGACATCGACACGATAGGACTGGTCCGCCGCCTCGGCTCTGCGACGCCGGTCAGATGAGGAAATAAATGGCGAAGGCCACGCCGGCGATCGTCACCACCAGCCACACGATCGGCCATCCTTCCCCGCCGCCTTTGGACGAGGCGGTGTCGATCGGCGCGGGCGAGGGCGACTCCGTGTCGTAGGCGGTGTCGGTCCGGCTCTTGAGCGCCGGGTTCAGCGGCGCATCGTCAGGATTGCCGCGCGAGGGATCGCTCATGACAGGCTCCTTCAGCATCGTGATCAGCGTGGGAATGGCCGTCGCAGCCGGCCGCGTTCAGGCGCCAGTGCACCATCGCCAGCAGACAGATGGTGCCGGGATCGGCGCTGTCACGCAGGCTGGAGACGAGCGTCGCCCAATCCTCCTCCGCGGCGAAGCGCGCGAAATCCGCCACCGCCGCGCGGACGTAGCCGGAGGGTGTGACGCCCATGCGACCGGCCGCCCCGGCCACCTGGCCGGCCAGGTCCGGGTCGCTGGCGGCCAGCCAGGCCGGGAAGCCTCCCGCGCCGTCGCGGGCCGCCGCCAGCAGGTCGCCGAGCATCGGCATCAGCCGTCCGCGGCCTGGATGAGGACGCCCTCCACCGCGCTGCGCGCCGCGAGCGCCGCCACGTAGCGCGCCGCCTCGACCGACCAGCTGCGCGCCTCAAGCATGTCCGCGATCCGCGCCTGGACGATCTCGAACGGCAGGACACGGCCTTCGATCCGGCGCTGGAGCCGCAGCACGTGCCAGCCGAAGCGCGAGCGGACCGGCTCGCGCCCCGTGGACCCGTCCGCCAGTGCCTCGAGCCCCGCCTGGACGCTCCCCACCAGTTCGCCGCGGCGGATCTGGCCGAGCGAGCCGTCCTGCTGGGCCGAAGAGCAGCCGGAATGGGCGCGGGCGGCGGCGGCGAAAGCGGCGGGATCATCCCCGACCTCCGCCGCTATCGCCACCGCCCGCGCTTCGGCGGTCGCCCAGGCGCTCTCGTCCCCCCCTTCGGGCTCGATCAGGATATGCGCCGCCTCGAACAGATCGGGCGTGCGGTAACGCTCCGGATGGGCTTCGTAGAAACGGCGGCACTCCGTATCTCCCGCCACGGCCGGCTGCACTGCCTCCTCCAGCAACGCCCGGACGAGCGCGTCGTCGCCGGCCTCGGCGCGGCCGGCCTCGTCGATCTCGGCCTCCGGCTCGATGCCCAGGCGGCGGGCTTCCTGCAGCAGCAGCTCGCGCACCGCCAGCGCGCGCGCCGCCTCGACCCAGGCCGTCTCGGCGTCCGGCGCCGGATGGTGCTGGATTTCCCGGGCGATCGCTTCGGGGGCGATCTCGACGCCGTTCACGCGCACCTCGCCGAAGCTGGGCGGCGGCGGGAGCAAAGGTTCGGGACCGCCGGCGCAGCCATGGCTTTCGCAGGCGCTTGGCATGACCGGCGCCGCCCGCGGCGGAGACGCCTGCGCCGGATCGCCCAGGTTGATGACGTCGAGCCGCCGCGTCATGTCGTCGTGCCCTCCTCGATCGACTGGCGCATCACCGTGTCGCCGCCATAGCTCGGCGCGACGCCGGCGGGACCGTGGGTGGGCGACACCGTCCGCTTCCCGCGGCGCCGCACGATCTGGTAGCCAGGCCGAAGCAGGAACCAGATCGGCGCGCTCCAGATGTGGACCAGGCGGGTGAAGGGCGTGATCAGGAACAAGGTCAGGCCCAGCACGATGTGCAGCTTGTAGACCAGGGCCACGTCGCGGATATGGTCGGGCGCCGCCGGATCGAGCGTGAGCATGCCGTTGGCCCAGCTCATGAACCGCACCATCTCGCTGCCGTCGAGATGCTCGACCGTCCAGACGGTGGTGAGGATGCCGAGCACCAGCTGCAGCCACAGCAACACCAGCACCAATATGTCGCCGAAGGACGAACTGCGTCTTATGCGTGGATCGAACAGGCGGCGGTGGAGCAGCAGCGAGCAGCCGACGAACGCCGCCAGTCCGGCGATGCCGCCCACGACGAGCGCTGCGGTCTGCTTGAAGGCGTGGCTGATACCCAGCGTGTCGAACACGTTGATCGGCGTCAGCAGGCCGATGAAATGACCCATCAGCAGCACCAATATGCCCATGTGGAACAGGTTCGAGCCGATCAGCATCTGCCGGCGCCGCAGGAACTGGCTGGATTGCGAGCGCCAGCTATATTGGCTCGCGTCGAAGCGCAGGATGCTGCCTACGACCAGCACGGTGACGGCCAGATAGGGATACCAGCCGAATGCGAGCTGATTGATAAAGGCCATCATCGTCCCGCCTCCTTCGCGGCAGCCCCGGCCACCGGCCGGTTCGATGCCCTGATTTTCGCGACGAAGCCGGTCGGCCCGCCCATTTCGTGCGCCGCGCCCGCGCTGAAGGAGACCGGCGCCTCCTCCCATTCCTCGTCGATCAGCGCGGGATCCTCCTCGGGCGTGTTTTGCGCGACCTCGGCCATCAGCGCCGCGTCGGGCCTGGTCCCGGCAAGCGCGACCAGGCCGTGGAAGATGGCGGCGTAGGGCGTGCCGCGCTTGTCCAGCCGCTCGGCCAGGGCCGCGAAGACATGGACGGGCTGCGCCAGCGTCTCGCGCGCCTCGGCGGACGGCAGGCAGGAGGCATATTCGAGGAAGACCGGAATGAAGTCCGGCAGCTCGCTCGCCTCCAGGTAGATGCCCCGTTCCAGATATTGCTGGCCGAGGTCGATCATCGCCTGGCCGCGCTCGCGCCCGTCGCCATGGACATGTTCGAACAGGTGCAGCGACAGGGAGCGGGAGCGGTCGAACAATTCGCTATAGGCCGACTGGATATCGAGCAGGTCCTCGCCCGCCATCGCGTCGAGCAAGGGCCGCAGGCGCGCGGCTTCCGCGCGGGGCAGCGCCCCTTCGGTGCGGATCGCGTCGGCGATGGCGGCCGCATGGGCCTGGAGCGCGGCGGAGGGATAGCCGAGCAGGGCCGCGAAGGCGCGCAGCGTCAGCTTCATGTCGGAATGTCCATATAGGGCTTGCGTGGCGTCTTCCTGGCGCCGCCGCCGAACAGGTTGACCTTGGTCGATCCCAGAGTCTCCTCGCGGAAGCCGAAGCCGCTGGAGCCGCGCAGGACATAGGCGTCCTCCTCCAGCTCCCGGCGGGCCGTCGGAATGACGTAGCGGTCCTCATAGGCGGCGAGCGCCATGATCCGGTACATCTCCTCGATCCGCTGGCGGGTGAGGCCGACCCTGGCCGGGATGCTCTCGTCGATCCGCCCCTCGACGCTCTTGGCGCGCATGTAGGCGCGCATCGCCAGCATCCGCTCGAGCGCGGCGGCGACCGGCTCCTCGGCGCCGGCGGTCAGCAGATTGGCGAGATATTTGACCGGGATGCGCAGCGAGCGCACGTCCGGCATGCCGTCATTGACCGACATCTTGCCGGCCTCCGCCGCCGACTGGATCGGCGACAAAGGCGGCACGTACCAGACCATCGGCAGGGTGCGGTATTCGGGGTGGAGCGGGAAGGCGATCTTCCATTCCACCGCCATCTTGTAGACCGGCGAGCGGGTCGCGGCCTCTAGCCACTGGTCCGGAATGCCCTCGCGCCGCGCCGCTTCCTGGACCGCGATGTCGTTGGGGTCGAGGAAGACGCCGAGCTGGGCCGGATAGAGGTCCTTCGGATCCTCGACCGACGCCGCCGCCTCGATCCGGTCGGCGTCGTAGAGGACGACGCCGAGATAGCGGATGCGGCCCACGCAGGTTTCCGAGCAGACGGTCGGCTGCCCCGTCTCGATCCGGGGATAGCAGAAGATGCACTTCTCCGATTTGCCGGTCGACCAATTGTAATAGATTTTCTTGTAGGGGCAGCCGGACACGCACATCCGCCAGCCCCGGCATTTCTCCTGGTCGATCAGGACGATGCCGTCCTCGGCGCGCTTGTAGATCGCGCCCGAGGGGCAGGAGGCGAGGCAGGCCGGGTTGAGGCAATGCTCGCACAGCCTCGGCAGGTACATCATGAACGTCTTTTCGAAGTGGCCGTAAATCTCCTTCTCGGTCACGTTCGCGAAATTATAGTCGTGGGAGCGCTTCTCGAACTCGCCGCCCAGCATGTCCTCCCAGTTTCCGCTCCATTCGATCTTGTCTATCGTCTCGCCGGTGATCAGCGAGCGCGGCTTGGCGACCGGCTGCGCCTGCAGCTCCGGCGCCGCCTGGAGCCACTCATATTCGAACGTGTAGGGTTCGTAGAAATCGTCGATCTCGGGCAAATGCGGATTGGAGAAGATCTTGGAGAGGATGCGCCACTTGGCGCCCTGCCTGGGGATGATCTTGCCGTTTTTCTTGCGGACCCAGCCGCCCTTCCAGCGCTCCTGATTCTCCCAATCCTTGGGATAGCCGATGCCAGGCTTGGTTTCGACATTGTTGAACCAGGCGTATTCGACGCCTTCGCGATTGGTCCACACGTTCTTGCAGGTGATCGAGCAGGTGTGGCAGCCGATGCACTTGTCGAGGTTCAGGACCATCGCGATCTGGGCACGGACCTTCATTTCGCGCTCTCCCGGGTCTGGACGCGGCTCGCGCCCGTGCCCCAGTCGGCGGTGCCGGTCGGGCCGTCCTGCGCATCGTCCGCCGCCTTGTCGAACCAGTCCACCTGGCTCATCTTCCTGAGGATCACGAACTCGTCGCGATTGGCGCCGACGGTGCCGTAATAGTTGAAGCCGTAGGCGAGCTGGGCGTAGCCGCCGATCATGTGGGTCGGCTTCATGTTGATCCGCGTGACCGAGTTGTGGATGCCGCCGCGCTGGCCGGTGATTTCGGACCCGACGGTGCTGACCAGTTTCTCCTGCGCGTGGTACATGATCGCCGAGCCCGGCATGATCCGCTGGGAGACGATCGCCCGGGCGGTCAGCGCGCCGTTGACGTTGAACACCTCGATCCAGTCGTTGTCGACGATGCCCGCCGTCTTCGCGTCGTCCTCGCTGATCCACACGGCGGGGCCGCCGCGGTTCAGGCTCAGCATGATGAGGTTCTCGGTATAGGTCGAATGGATCCCCCATTTCTGATGGGGAGTGAGAATGTTGAGCATGATCTCAACATTGCCGTTGGGCAGCTTGCCCAGCACCTGCCGCACCGTCTTGGTGTCGATCGGCGGCCGCCAGGTGACGAAGCCCTCGCCGAACGCGCGCATCCAGTGATGATCCTGATAGAGGGACTGGCGCCCGGTGAGCGTGCGCCACGGGATCAGCTCGTGGACATTGGTGTAGCCGGCATTGTAGCAGACATGCTCGCTTTCCAGCCCCGACCAGGTCGGCGATGAGATGATCTTCCTGGGCTGCGCGGCCACGTCGCGGAAGCGGATCTTCTCCTCTTCCTTGCCCTCGGCGAGGTGGCCGTGGTCGCGGCCGGTGACGGCGCCGAGCGCCTGCCACGCCTTGACCGCGACCTCGCCATTGGTCTCCGGTGCGAGCATCAGGATGGTCTCGCAGGCGTCGATATCGGTATCGATCTTCGGGCGCCCCGCCGTCGGTCCCTCGAGGACGCGGCCGTTCAGCTCGCCGAGCAGCCCGACTTCGACCTTGGTGTCCCAGCCGATACCCTTGCCGCCATTGCCCAGCTTCTCGAGCAGCGGCCCCATCGCGGTGAAGCGGGCGAAGGTCTCCGGATAATTGCGCTCGACCAGGGCGACATTCGGCATCGTCCGGCCGGGGACGGGCTCGCACTCGCCCTTCATCCAGTCCTTGGGCTCATATGGCTGGGCGAGCTCGCCGGGCGTGTCGTGCTGGATCGGGGTCAGCACCACGTCATGCTCGACCCCCAGCACCTCCGGCGCGACGTCGGAGAATTTCTTCGCGATCGCGCGGAAGATGTTCCAGTCGCTCTTGGTCTCCCACGCCGGGTCCACCGCCGCGCTGAGCGGGTGGATGAAGGGGTGCATATCGGACGTGTTGAGGTCGTGCTTCTCGTACCAGGTCGCGGTCGGCAGCACGACGTCGGAATAGATGCTGGTGGTCGACATGCGGAAATCGATATTGATCATCAGGTCGAGCTTTCCGACCGGCGCCTCGTCGTGCCAGACCACCTCCTGGGGCCGGTCGATGCCCGCCGCCTCGTCGTCCGTGCCGACCACGCCGTGCAGCGAGCCGACGAGATGCTTCAGGAAATATTCGTGGCCCTTGCCGGATGCACCCAGCACGTTCGAGCGCCAGAAGAACATGTTGCGCGGCCAGTTGACCGGGTTGTCGGGATCGATGCTGGCGGGCTTGAACGTCCCCGCCTTGAGCCCGTTCGTCACCACCGACGCCGGGTCTGCCCCGGTTTCGTGGATATGCCGCCCCAGCTCGATCGGATTGACGTCGAGCTGCGGCGCGGAGGGCAGCCAGCCCATCCGCTCGGCCCTGACGTTATAGTCGATCATGCTGCCGGACCAGTCGCCCGAAGGCGCCAGCGGCGAGAGGATTTCCGACATTTTCAGCGATTCGTAGCGCCACTGGTCGGTGTGCGCGTAGAAGAAACTGGTGCCGTTCATCTGGCGGGGCGGCCGGGTCCAGTCGAGCGCGAAGGCCATGGGCAGCCAGCCGGTCTGCGGCCGCAATTTCTCCTGGCCGACATAATGCGACCAGCCGCCGCCCGACTGGCCGATGCAGCCGCACATGACGAGCAACGCGATGATCCCGCGATAGCTCATGTCCATATGGTACCAATGGTTCAGGCCCGCCCCGAGGATCACCATCGAGCGGCCTTTCGTGACCTCCGCATTGGCGGCGAACTCTCGCGCCACCTGGATGATGCGGTCGCGCGGCACGCCGGTCACCTTCTCGGCCCAGGCGGGGGTGAACGGCACGTCCTCGTCGAAGCTCGTCGCCACGTTGCCGCCGCCGAAGCCGCGATCCACGCCGTAATTGGCGCAGAACAGGTCGAAGACGGTGGCGACATAGCCGCTCGTGCCGTCCGCGAAGTCGAGCCGCTTCAGCGGCAGGTTGCGCAGCAGGACCTCGTCATGGCCAGTGGCGACGAAGTCGTGCGGCGCGACCCCGCCGAAATAAGGGAAGGCGACCGGCTCGATCGCGTCGTGATGCGCGGCGAGCGTGGTGCGGAGGCGAACGTCGCGGCCCTGGCCGTCTTTCTCCTCCAGGTTCCACTTGCCCTTGTCGCCCCAGCGATGGCCGGCCGAACCCAGCGGCGCCACCAGCGCGCCGCTCAGCTCGTCATAGGCGACCGCCTTCCAGTCGGGATTGGCCGCTTCGCCGAGCGCGCCGGGCAGGTCGGCGGCGCGCAGCATCCGGTCTGGCACCAGCCGCCCGTCCCGCTCCACCACCTTCACCAGCAGCGGGAAGTCGGAATATTTGCGGGTATAATCGGCGAAATAGTCGACCTGCCGATCGACGTGGAACTCGCGCAGCACGACGTGGCCGAAGGCGAGCGCGAGGGCTGCGTCGGTGCCCTGCTTGGGGTGCAGCCACATGTCGGAGAATTTCGCCGCCTCGTTGAAATCGGGCGCGATCACCACGCTCTTGGCGCCCCGGTAGCGGACCTCGGAATAGAAATGCGCGTCCGGCGCGCGGGTCATCGGGATGTTGGAGCCCCAGACCAGCAGGAAGCCGGCATTGTACCAGTCGGCGCTCTCCGGCACGTCGGTCTGCTCGCCCCAGGTCTGCGGGCTGGAGGGCGGCAGGTCGCAATACCAGTCGTAGAAGCTGAGCAGATTGCCGCCGATCAGCGACAGATAGCGGCTGCCGGCCGCGTAGGAGATCATCGACATGGCCGGGATCGGCGAGAAGCCGGCGATCCGGTCGGGACCATATTCCTTGATCGTATGGGCGTTGGCGGCGGCGATCAGCTCCGTGACCTCGTCCCAGCCGACGCGCACGAAGCCGCCGCGGCCGCGCTTGGCCACCCAGTCGCGGCGCTTGGCCGGGTCCTGGACGATCGACTTCCACGCCGCCACCGGCGCCATCGTCCTGCGCGCCTCGCGCCAGTGGCGGATCAGCCGCGCCCGCACGAGCGGATATTTGATGCGCGTGCCCGAATAGAGATACCAGCTGTAGCTTGCTCCCCGCGGGCAACCGCGCGGCTCGTGGTTCGGAAGGTCCGGTCGGGTGCGCGGATAGTCGGTCTGCTGCGTCTCCCAGGTGACGATGCCGCCCTTCACATAGATTTTCCACGAGCAGGAGCCGGTGCAGTTCACGCCGTGAGTGGAGCGTACGATCTTGTCCGCCGCCCAGCGCTTGCGATAGGCGTCCTCCCACTCGCGGGACTCGTCCGTCACATAGCCGTGCCCGCCGGAGAATTTTTCCCGCGCCCGGCGGAAATAGGTCAGGCGGTCGAGGAAATGGCTCATGCCGGAACTCCTTGCGGGGGCGGTGCTGCCGGGATTGGGGTCGATGGGCCGCGCTCGGCGTCGCGGAGCAGGCCGCGCGGGCCGGAATAGACGCGCCAGGTGAGCGCGGCGCAGCTGAGGTAGAAGAGCAGGAAGCCCCACAGAGCGGCGTCGGCGGCGCCGGTCATCTCGATGGACGAACCATAGGCCTTGGGGATGTAGAAGGCGCCATAGGCGGCGATCGCGGAAGTGAAGCCGATCACCGCCGCCGATTCCCGATCGGCCTGGGCGCGGCGGCCGGGCTCCGGCATGTCCGGCTCGGCTTTGTCGACGGCGGCGCGCATGATGCCGGGCACCATCTGGAAAGTGGAGGCATTGCCGACGCCGCTGACGAAGAAGAGCGCCAGCACCGTTCCGAAGAAGCCCCAGAAATCCCCGACGTTCAGGAACCAGATCATGCCGAGGACGGCCGCGATCTGCGCGACGAACACCCAGAAGGTGACGCGCGCCCCGCCGAGCCGGTCCGCGATCCAGCCGGTGCCGGCGCGTGAAAGCGCCCCGACGAGCGGGCCGATGAAGGCGTAGGCGAGGATATTCACCTCCGGGAAGACCATCTTCGACAGCAAGGGGAAGCCCGCCGACATGCCGATGAAGGTCCCGAACGTGCCGGTGTAGAGCCAGCACATCAGCCAGGTGTGGCCGCGGGAGAAGATTGTCGCCTGGTCGGCGAACGAGCTTTTCGCGCTCATGATGTCGTTCATGCCGAACCAGGCGGCGAGTGTGCCGATGATGATCAGCGGCACCCAGACGAAGCCGGCATTCTGCATCCAGACCTGCGTGCCGTCGCTGGCTATCTGCGCGTGGCCGCCCAGCGCCCCGAACAGGCCGAAGGTGACGACCACCGGCACCAGGAACTGCATCACGCTGACGCCGAGATTGCCCAGGCCCGCGTTGAGCGCCAGCGCGTTGCCCTTCTCCGCCTTGGGGAAGAAATAGCTGATATTGGCCATGGAGGAGGCGAAATTGCCGCCGCCGAAGCCGCACAGCAAAGCCAGCACGAGGAAGATCAGGAACGGTGTGTCCGGATTCTGCACCGCATAGCCGATGCCGAAGGCGGGGATCAGCAGCGAAGCGGTGGACAAAGTCGTCCACAGCCGCCCGCCGAAGACCGGGACGAGGAAGGCGTAGAAGATGCGCAGGGTCGCGCCCGACAGGCCGGGCAACGCGGCCAGCCAGAACAATTGATCGGTCGTGAAGGCGAAGCCGATCGCCGGCAGGCGCGCCACCACCACGCTCCACACCATCCACACGGCGAAGGAGAGGAGCAGGCAGTAGGTGGAAACCCACAGATTGCGGCGCGCCACGGCGCGGCCGCCGCTTTTCCAGAAGTCCGCATCCTCCGGTCGCCAATCCTCGATCGGCCCGGCGCGGTGCGGCGGCGCCGAGATGCCGGGCTCGCCGAAGCCCTCCATCTCGGGAAGCTCGGGCAACGCCGCCTCGCTGCCCTTGCGCGCCGCGGCGCCCTCCATGTGGCGGATGGCGAAATGCATCCACACCAGCGCGAGCAGCACGATCACGAACAGCAATACGAAGCAGCTCGTCCAGACGCCGGTCAGGTCGTTGAGCGCGCCGAAGGCCAGCGGGAGGACAAAGCCGCCGAGGCCGCCGATCATGCCGACCAGGCCGCCGACCGCGCCGACATGGTTGGGATAGTAGACCGGGATATGCTTGAACACGGCCGCCTTGCCGAGGCTCATGAAGAAGCCCAGCACGAAGATCGTCACCAGGAACGGGACCAGGCCCATTTCGGTGCGGAAGCTGATCGGACCGTGGATGCCGTCGATGATGTAGGTGGTCGGCGGGTAGGACAGCATGAAGGTGCACAGCACCGAAATGCCGAAGGTCACGTACATCACCTTCCGCGCGCCGTAGCGGTCCGACAGGGTGCCGCCATAGATTCGGAACAGGCTTGCCGGCACGGAGTAGAAAGCGGCCAGCATGCCGGCCGTCTTCACGTCGAGGCCATAGACGCCGATCAGGTAGCGCGGCAGCCACAGCGCCAGCGCCACGAACGCGCCGAAGACGAAGAAATAATAGAGCGCGAAACGCCACACCTGGACGTTCCTGAGCACGGCGAACTGGCTGCGCAGGCTGGCGGCCTTGCGCCCCTCGCGCTTGCGGGCGAGATGCTCGGGGTCCTCCCGCGTCAGCAGCAGGAAGAGCAGGGCCATGACCAGCAGCCCGGCCGCCCAGAGCTGCGCGACCGCCTGCCAGCCCATGGCCACCATGACGAAAGGTGCGAGGAACTTGGTGACGGCGGAGCCGACATTGCCGGCCCCGAACACGCCGAGCGCGAAGCCCTGCTTGCCCGGCGGGTAGAATTTGCTGACGTAGGTGACGCCGACCGAGAAGGCGCCGCCGGCGATGCCGACGCCGAGCGCGGCGATCAGTAGTTCGACATAGCTGTCGGCATAGGAGGTGAGGAAGGTCGCGATCGCGCCGGCCACCATGACGGCGGCGAACACGCGCCGCCCGCCGAGCTGGTCCGCCCAGATGCCGAGCAGCACCCGGCTCAATGATCCGGTGAGGATCGGCGTGCCGACCAGCAGCCCGAACTGGGTCTCGGAAAGTCCCAATTCCTCCTTCAGGCTCAGGCCGATGATGGAGAAGATCGTCCACACCGCGAAGCAGACGGTGAAGGCGATCGTGCTGGTCCACAGCGCCGGGCCGGCGCCGGGCGCCGGACCCTCGACAGAGCTAGCAGGCATGGCTTCCTCCCGGAACGGGACAGACGGATGCCGCTTCGTTGGCGCGCGCGGGGCTGGGCCCGTTGATCCGGATCAAATCACGATCCCGGCGGGCCATTTTTCTCATCCCCCCGTCACGCTCATGTGCCGCGCCACGGCGGGCGCTTGCGCCTCTATCCTGAATTCGTGCCGTCGCGGCTTGCCCGCCAGCAGCCGGTTCAGCAGCGCGTTCACCGCGGCCGTCCCGCCTTCGCGCAGGGCGTCGCGCAGCTCGACCTTCTGGTCGTGCCCCAGGCAGCCATAGACGGTGCCCGTCGCCGCCACCCGGATGCGGTTGCAGCCGTCGCAGAAATTGTTGGTGAGCGGGGTGATCAGGCCCAGGCGGATGCCGAGGTCCGGCACCTCGAAATAGCGGGCCGGGCCGCCGGTGCGGCGCAGCGAGGGGACCAGCTCATGGCTTTGCTCCAGCTCGCGCCGGACCTTGTCCAAAGGCAGATAATGGCTGCTGCGGTCCTCCTCGACCTCGCCCAGCGGCATCGTCTCGATCAGGGTGAGGTCGAGGCCCTGTTCGCCGCACCAGCGCAGCATGGCTCCGATCTCGTCCCCGTTCAGCCCGGCGAGCGCGACCATGTTGATCTTCACCGCCAGGCCGGCCGCGCGCGCCGCGTCGATCCCGCGCAGCACCTGATCGAGCTCGCCGCCCCGGGTAATGTGTCCGAAACGCCGCGGGTCACGGCTGTCCAGCGAGACGTTCACCCGCCGCACGCCCGCCGCGAACAGTCCGGTCGCGAATATCGCGAGGCGCGTGCCGGTGGTGGTGAGCGTGAGTTCGTCGAGGCCGTCGCCGAGACGGCCGCCGATCCAGCCGACCAGGTCCATGACTCCCCGCCGGACGAGCGGTTCGCCCCCGGTCAGCCTGAGCCGGGTGACCCCACGCGCGATCAAGATGTCGGCGAGCCGGGCGGCCTCCTCGAGCGTGAGGATGTCGCGCTTGGGCAGGAAGCGCATGCGCTCCGCCATGCAATAGCGGCAGCGCAGGTCGCAGCGGTCGGTGACGGAAAGGCGGACATAGCTGATCTTGCGGCCGAAGCTGTCGATGAAACCGGATTGCCCGGCTTCTCCTCTCTCGGTCATACCACGGTGGACCTGTTCTAGAGCCGCATCCGAAATCAGCACTAGTGGTTCCTGCGGGTCATCAGGTGATCTAGATCAACGGTCACGGTTAAACGCCCGCTAGCGCTGCGCAAATGTCGCCGCGACCGATCCGTCCCAAATGCCTTGTGTGTGCCGGAAGCGACGGTCCGCCGCCTCGCCCACGCTGTTCGGGCGCGCGCGGCCCCGCCCATCCGGCGGCAGGCGAAGGCCGCCATGCGCCGGCGGGCCGATCGTCATGAGCCGGAAGAGCCGCGCCGGTGAACGGAGTGTGGGCGCCATGTCCCTCCCGCGGGACCAGGTCGGCGGGCGGGGTCCCGTCCGTCTCGATGTGTTTTGCGCCGTCCTCGACGCCAGGGCGCTGGCGGAGTTCAACGCGCTTGGCTCGACCGGATGCGCCGGGCCGGCGCACTGCCTGTTCCATGAGGGCGATCCGGCGGACCTCGTCTACAACGTCACCCGCGGCATCCTGAAGCTTTATCGCCTGTTGCCGGACGGACGGAGGCAGATCGCCAGGTTCGTTCATCCCGGCGAATTCCTCGGCCTCACCCTGCGCGATGTGCATGGCTACACCGCCGAAGCGCTCGAGCCGGTCGAATATTGCCGTTTTCCCCGGGAACGGTTCGACAGGTTCGTGGACGAGCATCCGGAGCTTGGCCGCGAGCTCTATCTGGTGACCGCGCACGAACTGGCGGCCGCTCACGAGCAGCTGATCGTGCTGGGCCGAAAGACGGCTCGCGAACGGCTTGCAAGCTTCCTGATCGAGCTGTTCGACCGCGCTCGCCTGCGCAACAGCGATCGGGAGATCATCCACCTCCCGATGGCTCGTGTCGATATCGCGGACTATCTCGGGCTCACCAGGGAGACGGTCAGCCGCGGCTTCACCGCGCTTCGGGAAGAAGGGCTGATCGCGCTCCTTCCCGGGGAAAGGGTCGCGCTCCTCAAGCGGGCGCGGCTGGAGGAACTTGCCCGCGGCGAGGGGGGCTGATCAGCCGCATTTCGAATAGCCGCACTCCAGGCAATTGTTGCAGCCCTCGACCCTGATCAGCGCCGCTTCGCCGCATTGCGGGCAGCAGGCGCGCGGCGCGGCGGCGCGGGGTGTGTCAGCGGCATCGGCGAGCGGCAGCTGCGGCTGCGCCAGGCCCATGTGGCGCTCGATGATCCCGCCGATCGCCGCGAGCAGGGACGGCACATATTTGCTCTGCATCCAGGCCCCGCCGCGCGGGTCGAACACCGCCTTCAGCTCCTCGGCCACGAACGACACGTCGCCGCCGCGGCGGAACACGGCCGAGATCATGCGCGTGACGCCCAGCGTCCAGGCATAATGCTCCATGTTCTTCGAGTTGATGAAAATCTCGAACGGCCGCCGGCCGGACGGCGTCTCGATGTCGTTGATCGTCACATAGAGGGCGTGCGCGCTGTCGGGCCATTTCAGCTTGTAGGTCGAGCCGGAGAGCGCGTCCGCGCGCGGGGCCAGCACGACTTCGAGCTCGCCGCCGGGCTCCTCCTTCTCCTCCACCTTCAGCACCGATCCGGTCACCGCGTTGGGCCGGTAGGTGGTGAGGCCCTTGCAGCCCAGATGATAGCCCTCGACATAGATGTCCTCGAAATCCTCGAAGCCGATATCCTCCGGGCAATTGACGGTCTTGGAGATCGAGCTGTCGACCAAAGCCTGCGCCGCCGCCTGCATGGCGAGGTGGTCGGACGGCTTCAGCGTCTGCGCGCTGACGAACAGCTGCCCGGGCGGCGGCTCGTCGCCCTTCAGGCGCTTCCAGACCGCCAGCGCGTGATCCTCCACCGCCTGCCCGCGCGTGCCGCCGTCCGGCTGGCGGATGCGCCGCTCATAGGCATAAGCGAAGACCGGCTCGATGCCGGAGGAGACGTTGCCGGCGAGCAGCGAGGTGGTGCCGGTTGGCGCGATCGAGGTCAGGCAGCCATTGCGCAGCCCATGCTCCGCGATCAGCGCGCGCGTCTCCTCGTCGAGCGCGCGCAGGTTCGGCGCGTCGAGGATGCGGGCGTCGTAGAGCGGGAACGGCCCTTTCTCGTCCGCCAGCAGCGCCGAGGCGCGATAGGCTTCCCGCTTGATGATCTCGAGCCATTGCTGGGTCTGCCGGACCGCCTCGCCGCCGCCATAGGTCTTGCCGCAGAAGAGCAGGGCGTCGGCGAGGCCGGTGATGCCGAGGCCGATCCGGCGCTTCGCCTTCGCCTCCGCCTCCTGCCGGGCAAGCGGATAAAGCGAAATGTCGATCACATTGTCGAGCAGCCGGACCGCCGTCCTGGTGACCGCCGCCAGCTCCGCCTCGTCGATGGCGGCATCCGCCTCGAACGGCCGCTCCACCAGCCCGGCGAGGTTGATCGAGCCAAGCAGGCAGGCGCCGTAGGGCGGCAGCATCTGCTCGCCGCACGGATTGCTGGCGCTGATCGCCTCGCAATAGCCAAGGTTGTTGGCCTGATTGACGCGATCGACGAAGATCACGCCCGGCTCGGCGCTATCATAAGTGGCGCGCATCAGCCGTTCCCACAATTCGCGCGCGCGGATGGTGCGGCTGACCTTCCCGCCGAAGACGAGCGGCCAGTCCCCATCAGCCCCGAGCGCGCTCATGAAGGCGTCGGTCACCAGCACCGAGAGGTTGAAGTTGCGCAGACGCGCCGGGTCGCGCTTGGCGTCGATGAAGGCTTCGATGTCCGGATGATCGATGCGCAGGCAGCCCATCATCGCACCCCGCCGCTGGCCAGCCGAATGGACCGTGCGGCACATCGCGTCCCAGCAATCCATGAAGGACAAGGGCCCGGAGGCGTGAGCGCCGACGCCGAGGACCGGGCTGCCGTCGGGGCGGATGGTGGAGAAATCCATGCCGACGCCGCCGCCCTGCTGCATGGTCAGCGCCGCCTCGCGCAGATGCTCGAAAATGCCGTCGAGGCTGTCGGGAATGGTGCCCATTACGAAGCAGTTGAACAAGGTGACGGCGCGGCCCGTCCCGGCGCCGGCGAGGATGCGGCCGGCGGGAATGAAGCGAAAGCCCTCGACCACGTCGAAGAAGCGATCGGCCCAGAAGGTGCGCATGTCCGGCGTCTCGGCTTCTGCCGCGGCGGCGGCGACCCGGCGGGCGGTCGCGGCGAAATCCTCGTCCCCCTGCCCGTCGCCGGGGCGGTAGCGATATTTGGCGGTCCAGATTTCCTCGGCAAGTGCGACGTCGAACGCCATCATTCCCTCCTTGGGTTGGGGAGGAAGGCTATCCGGCCGCGAGACAGGGCGAATTGATCTGGCTCATCGCGGGCGGGTTCGGCGCCAGCTCTGTCCTGCTACGGCTTGCCGTCCGGGCGAGGGCCGAGCAGCAGCGGGCCGTAGACGATCAGGAACAGCAGGAAGGCGGCGCCCCAGGCAAGCGCCGAGATCTGCATCCCCACCGTATAGCCGACCAGGCCAAGCGGTGCGATGACCCGCAGCAGCGCTCCGGCCGTGACGAAGAGGTAGATCATCACGGTCGCCGGGCAGGCGCGCAGCTCCCGGCCGGTATGGCCGAGCGTGGCGCGGGTCATGACCGCCAGGATCATCGTCGCCATCGCGCCCGCGGTCAGCGCGTGGATCGCGGCCGAGCCGGGGACGGCCGTGCTGAGCAGGGAAAGACCCAGCAGCGCGAGCCCGGCGGGCACCCAGGCATAGCCGACGTGGAGGATGAGGACGAGCGGATCGCGCGTCGTCCCGAGCCCCCGCCAGCGCGCCAGCCGCATCGCCTGGAGCAAGGCGGCGGCGCACAGCAGCCAGCCCGCGATCCGGTTCGACGGCAAGGCGACCCAGGCGACGAGCGCGGCCGCGGTCGCGGCGAGCACGAGCATGTCGAACCGGATCGGCTGTCCCGGGAGCCCCTCCTTCACGCCCTGCTTGACCAGCCAGTTGCGGGTGAAGGACGGGATGATCCGGCCGCCGATCAGGGAGATCATCAACACGACCAGCGCGATGCCCGGCCGCCAGCCGAGCCCCTGATCGGCGATCAACCCGGCATTGGCGGCGTGGTCGAGGGCACTGGCGATGCCGAAGAGCAGGACGAGCCCGACGATCGGCAAATTGCGGTTGTTCGCCGCGAGGACCTCGCGGGCGGCCAGTCCGGCGACCACGAGATAGAAGCCGACATCGAGCGCCGCCGCGAGCCCTGCTCCGACCCGTGCCGAGAAGAGGATTGCGAGTCGCGCCGCCAGCCACAGCGCCGTCAAAGCGGCAAGCGGTGTCCCCGCGATCGGCAGCCGGCCGGTCCAGTTCGGAATGGCGGTGAGCAGGAAGCCGACCACGACCGCGCCGACGAAACCGAACAGCATTTCGTGCCGGTGCCAGGCCAGCGGCTCGAACGCGCTCGGTAGATGCACGGCGCCCGCCAGGCTCGTCAGCCACAGCGCCAGCGCGATGATCGCCCAGGCTGCCCCGGCAAGGAAGAAGGGCCGGAAGCCGCCGCGCAGGAAAGCCGGTGCCGCCGCCATCCTCGATCGCCTCAGCGCCAGCATTCGCTCGCCACGAGTCTCCAAAGCTTTGCTCCCGAAAGAATGTCAGCATGCGCCGCACGGCGCCGCGCGCAATTGATCTGGCTCAATTCGACGCCAACCGGCCGCGCTAGGGACGCCTTGTTCACCGGTATGGAGGAGCGGGCCGATGCGTCACGAACGAGTTTTGGACAAGACCAGCTACGAGCAGGTGAGCGTCGCTGCGGTCTGGCCGGCCGCCCCTAAGACTGTGCACCTGCCGTCCATTGAGGTCGATGAGGTCGCGCGAGGCGCGGCCTTGGCTCCGGTGCCGGCACCCGGCCAGAATGAAGCCCCGGTTTCCACGCCCGCGGCCCCCGACCTGCCGGCGGCAGTCGGCGTGCTGATCGTCGCGTCCTATGTGGCTCTGATCGGCGCCTTTTTCGTGGCCATGGCGGGCTCGGCGGAGTCGGTCTTCGCGATCACGATCAGCGCGCTGTTCCTCGTCGCCTTCTTCACCGTGCCTCGGCTCTTTCTCGCGGTGGAGCCCAAGGCCGGGCGCCGGCCGAGCTTCGACCGCTTCATGCGCGAAGGACTGGATACGCTGACGGGACGCAATACGGGTGCGGCGGTACTCGTCCAGATGCTTCTCGTGCCCGTGTCGCTGACGTTCGCGGTGCTGGTGATGGGCATCGCCGCCGCCATCTATTTGTAGGGTCGTTCGCCCACGCTTTCTGACCAACGTTTCCCTGAAGTGAAGCGAGGGGCTTTCAACGGATCTATTCTCCGCACGTCTCCAGTCGCGGGGCAAGCCAAGGTGGAGAGTCGTTCGCCGCGGACTGCCTCCACCGCCACTGACCCGATCAACTCTGCCCCGCCCACTGGGCGGAGTGGCGGAATGGCGCGAAACGTTGGCCTTCTTCTATCGAAACTGGATCGTGCCCTCTTCAAGGCAAACGTCGGGAAAGCGCCAGCGGTTATTTGGCTCCGGTCCCGAAGGCTTCCATCATGCCTACTTCGCGCTCGGCTCGGGCTTGTTTGAGGCCATATCGGCCTCGTCCCACCATGGAAAACCGGGAGGCAGATCGGCCGGGATTCGATCGGGGAAAGCTGGAGCGCGTCGGTCGATGAATGCGCCCACGCCTTCGCGCGTATCGGCCGATTGACCGCGTTCGTACATCAGCCGGCTCTCGACGATGTGTGCGGGCTCTGGCCCGCGCTCGGCGGCAAGCCGCCAGAGCATCTGGCGGGTGAGCGCGACGGAGACGGGGGCGGCGTTGGCGGCGATCTCGCGGGCGATCTCGCGGGCGGCTTCGAGCAAATTCTCAGGAGCATGAACCGAGCGGATCAGGCCGGCGGCTTGCGCCTCTTCGGCGGCGACCATCCGGCCGGTGAAGCACCATTCCAAGGCGGTCGAGAGCGGCACCGCGCGCGGAAGGAACCAGGACGAGGCGGTCTCGGGCACGACGCCGCGCCGGGCAAAGACGAAGCCGAAGCGGGCGCTTGGGGAGGCGAGACGGATGTCCATCGGCAGCAATATTGTCGCCCCGAAGCCGACGGCCGGGCCGTTCACCGCCGCGATCACCGGCTTCAGGCAGCGGAAGATGCGCAGCGCCACCGTTCCGCCGGCATCGCGGATCAAATCATGATTGGGGTTGCCGTGCTCATCAAAGGCGCCTGCCTCGCTGGCCTTCCAAACCGAGGAGGCTTTGGCGTCGAACGTCTCCGCGCCACCGGACAAATCGGCTCCGGCGGAAAAGGCGCGGCCGGCGCCGGTGACGATGATCGCGCGGACGTCCTCGTCCGCATCGGCGCGATCGAGGGCGGCGAGCAAAGCATCGACCATCGGTCGGTTGAAGGCGTTCAGCACCTCCGGCCGGTTCAGCGTGATCGTGGCGACGTGATCGGCGACGGCGTAGAGGATCGGGTCCGCGCTCATCGGCTCACGAACGCTTCGTCCGGTCGCGGACGTCGGCCTCGCGGATGCGGGCGCGGGCGGTGTCCCAATCCGCATCGCTCCAGGTGGAGAGCGCGCTGAAATTGCCGCCGGTGGCCAGCAAGGCGCCGCCGTCGATGGCGATGGTCTGGCCGGTCAGGAAGTCAGCGCCCGGCGCCATCAGAAAGCAGGCGAGGTTGGCGAGTTCATGCATCTCGCCCGTGCGACGCGCCGGAATGGCGGCGACGGTCGCCTCCGCCATGCCTTTGTCCGGGAAGAGACGCTCCCAGGCGCCTTCGGTCGGAAACAGTCCTGGTGCGATGCAGTTCAGCCGGATGCGACGGGGACCCCATTCGACCGCGAGGGATTCGGTCATCGTCTTCACCGCCGCCTTTGCCATGGCAGAGGGGACGGTGAAGGGCGAACCGTTCCAAACCCAGGTGGCGACGATCGAGAGGATGGCGCCGGGGCGGTCCTCGGCGATCCAGCGGCGCCCGGCTTCGAGCGTCACGTTGAACGTGCCGCGATGCACGATGCGCGAGATTGCGTCGAAGCCGCGCATCGACAGGGTCTCGGTGCGGCTCAGGAAATTGCCGGCGGCGTTGTTGACCAGGCCGGTGAGGGGGTGATCGGACCAGATCGCATCCATCATCGCTGTGATCGCGGTCTCGTCGCTGATGTCGCAGACATGAGAACGGGCCCGGCCGCCGCCGAGCGCGTTCAGCGCCTCGACCGCTTCGTCGAGCACGCCGCCCCGGCGGCCGCAAATTGCTATGTCGGCGCCCAACCGCGCGAAGGCTTCGGCGAGCACGCGGCCCAGCC
The DNA here is from genome assembly GCA_023424095.1 of Pseudomonadota bacterium. GTDB lineage: Bacteria > Pseudomonadota > Alphaproteobacteria > Sphingomonadales > Sphingomonadaceae > Allosphingosinicella. The sequence continues at coordinate 22,654 of JAFAEG010000018.1, forward strand.
CGCTGCCGCCGCCCGTGACCAGGATATGCTGGCCGGCCAGCGCATCCGACGGAAACATCAGACGGCCGGCGTCGAACGTCATCTAGCGGCCGCTGCGCGCGAGAAAGGCGCGTAGCAGCGCCATCGTCTCCGGCCTTGCGGCGGAGGCGGCGATGGTGCGCTCTTCGGCCGCGAGCTGATCGTCGAGGCTGGCCGTGAGCGCGCCGCGCATCAGGCGCTTCAGCGTGCCGAGCGTGCCGGGGGGCATGCCGCGCAGCTTGTCGAGAAGCTTGCCGACTTCTCCGTCCAGCTCGGCATCGGCATGGACCCGCGAGACCAGGCCGATGCGCAGGGCGTCCTCGGCGGTCAGCACGGGGTTCAGCGCAAGGATGTCAAAGGCGCGCTGATAACCGAGCGCGCGGGTGAGGAAGAAGGTCGCGCCGCCATCGGGGGTCAGGCCGGTGCGGGTGAAGGCCGCGCAGACCCGCATGGACTCTCCGGCGATGGCGATATCGGCGAGGCTGAGCAGACTGACCGCGCCGCCGGCCACCATGCCGCGCGCGGCGACGACGACGGGCGCCTTCGCGCGGGCAAGCGCGGAAATGCCGACATGGAAGGTGGCCGACATTTTGAGGACGTGCGCCTCGACATCGTCGGCATGGGCCAGGAATTCGTCGATGTCGCCGCCGACGGAGAACAAATCGCCTTCGGCGTCGATGAGAATGGCTGCGAGCGCGTCGGACTGGGCGTCGCAGACGAGGGCGGCGTCGGCGAATGCCTGGGTGAAAGCCGAATCGACGGCGTTACGGCGCTCCGGCGCGGCGAGGCGCAGATGGGCGACCCGGTCCCTGATGCTGAGATCGATGCGATGTTCGCTCATCAGGCGCTCCCCGCGGCGCGCTGGCGGATCGCGTCCAGCATCGCCGCGCCTTGCGCTGTCAGCGCCACCGCCGCGCGCCGGTCCTCGCTCCTGAGCAAGGCGGAATCCTTCTGCTTAGCGGTGAAGACATGGAGCGGCCCGCTGCCCAGCTGCGCCAGCGCCTCAGCCGCCAGTTCGGTGGGATCGGCTAGGCCCGGCACGGCCATGCCCAGGCTACGCCGCAACGTCGGGGTGTCGGCCCCGCCCAGCACGAAGGCCATCGCGTCGATTCCGTGCGGGCGCAGCTCCTCCCACAGGCCTTCGGCGAAGACATGGACGAACGCCTTGGCGCCCGCATAGGCCGCGATGCGCGGCGACCCCGCGAAGCCCGCCATCGATCCGACCAGCAAGACACCGCCGCGGCCCCTTTCGCGCATCGGCCTGGCGAAATGGTGGATCAAGGCGGCCGGAGCGAGAATGTTGAGCGCGACGACCATTTCGGTTCGGGCAAGATCGGGATCGTCGAGGAAATCGCCGAAACGCGCTTCCGACCCGGCGTTGCAGACGAGGAGGCCTATTTCAAGATTCTCGCCGGCGGCGGCGATGGCCGAGATCCCGGCGGGGTCGCACAGGTCCGCCGCAACGGTGCGCACCTCGACGCCATGCTGCCTGCGAAGCGAATCGGCCATTTCCTCCAGCGGCTCCGGCCGCCGCGCCGCGAGCAGCAGGTTGACGCCGTCGGCCGCGATGCGCGCGGCGAATGCGGCGCCCAGTCCGTCCGACCCCCCGGCGACCAGCGCCCAGGGGCCGTAGCGATCGAGGCTCTTGCCGGTCACGCGGCCTGCTCGCGCACCGCATCCTCATCATAAAAAGCGCGCCCGGTCGCCGCCATTTCGCGCAACAGGCGCGGCGGCGCGAAGCGATCGCCATGATCGGCCGCCAGCTGGTCGCAGCGGGCAACGAACTCGGCCACGCCGACGCCGTCGATCAGGCTCAGCGGGCCTCCCGTCCAGCCGGCGAACCCCCAGCCGAGGATCGCCCCGACATCGGCGTCGCGCGGATCGGTGATGACCCCATCCTCCACGCAGCGCGCCGCCTCGATCGCCTGGCGATAGAGCAAGCGGGTTCGCACCCTTTCGATCCCGGCCGCGTCCAGGGTCTTGATGCTGGCGGGAAAGAGATCAGCGAGGCCGGGCCACAAGGTCTTGGGTCCGCTCTCCGGATAATCGTACAGGCCCTTGCCATTCTTGCGGCCAAGCCGCCCGCGCTCGACCAGCGCCTCGACGATCGCATCTCCGGCGGGCTCGGCATAGGCGTCGCCAAGATCCCGGCGGGTCTGGTCGTGGACCTTCTTCCACAAATCCAGCGCGACATCGTCCGCCAGCTCCAGCGGCCCGCGCGGCATGCCGGTCATCCGGCCGATATTGTCGATCAATGCCGGGGCATGGCCCTCTGCGAGCAGCTCGAACCCTTCCTCCAGATAGGTGCCGAACACGCGCGAGGTGTAGAAGCCCCGGCCGTCGGCGACGACGATCGGCGTCTTGCGGAGCTTGAGGACATAGTCGACCGCCTTGGCCACCGATTCATCGCTGGTTTTCTCGCCACGAATGATCTCGACCAGACCCATGCGATCGACCGGCGAGAAGAAGTGCAGGCCGATGAAGTTGGCCGGGCGGGCTGATTGCTCAGCGAGGCCGGTGATCGGCAGGGTCGAGGTGTTGGAGGCCATCAACGCGCCCGGACCGATCACCGCTTCCGCCGCCTCCGTCACCTTGGCCTTCAGCGCGCGGTCCTCGAACACGGCCTCGATCACCAGATCCGCCCCGGCCAAGCCGGTATAATCGGCGGTGGGCGTGATCCGGGCGAGTGTGGCGTCGGCCTCCTCCTGGGTTGAGCGGCCTTTCGCCACCGCTTTGTCGAGCAGGGCGCGACTATAATCCTTGCCAGCCTCTGCCCCGGCCTGGTCGACGTCGATGAGCACTGTCTCGATGCCGGCGGCGGCCTGCACGTAGGCAATGCCCGCGCCCATCATGCCGGCGCCGATCACGCCCACCTTGCGCGGATCGGACTTGGCGATCCCCTGCGGACGATTGCCGCCCTTGGCCAGGTCCTGCATCGACAGGAACAATGAGCGCACCATCGCCTTGGCCTGAGGCGTGTGCAAAGTGCGGATGAAGTAGCGCATCTCGATGCGCAGCGCGGCGTCCATCGGCGCCTGCGTCCCTTCGTAAACGCAGCGCATGATATTGTCCTGCGCCGGATAATTGCCGAACGTCTTGCTCCTCAACATCGCGTTGGCGAAGGTGAAGGCGTTGATCAGCTTGGGCGAATAGATCGCACCACCCGGCAGGCGAAAATCCTTGCGGTCCCAGGGTTGCAAGGGATCGCCTTTCTCGACGACCCAGGCGCGGGCGCGCTCGACGATCTCGCCGAGCGGCGCGACCTCATGAACCAGACCCGCCTTCAATGCCTGTTCGGCGCCGAGCGACTTGCCTTCGAGCAGCAGCGGCAGGCTCGCCATGACCCCGACCAGTCGGGGTAGGCGCTGGGTGCCGCCGGCGCCGGGAAGCAGGCCGACATTGGCTTCGGGCAGGCCGAACTTCACCTTGGGGCCGTTCGCGGCGACGCGATAATGGGCGGCGAGGGCCAGTTCCAGACCGCCACCGAGCGCCAGTCCGTTCAGCGCGCAGGCGATCGGCTTGCCGCACGTCTCCAGCTCGCGCAGCAATTTGCTGAACACGAAGGCGGAGTCGAAGTCGGCGCGGAGCGCCGCCTCGTCATCGCCCGCGATTCCACCCAGCCGGTCGCGCATCTCGCCGAGATCGGCGCCGGCGCAAAAGCCGCTGGGTTTGCCGCTGGTGATCACCGCGCCCTTGATCGCGTCATCGGATTTCAGCCGCTCCAGCACGGTGCGGAAATCGACGATCGACTGGGCGGTCAGCGTGTTCATCGACCGGCCGGGAATGTCGAAGGTGATGAGGGCGACGCCGTCGTCGCCGACGTCGAACTTCAGGGTTTCCATGTTCTTCTCTTCCTGCTTGGCGCGGCGCTCAGACGCGTTCGATGACAGTGGCGGTGCCCATGCCCGCACCGACGCACAGGGTGACGAGGGCGGTGCCCTGGCCGGTCCGTTCGAGCTCGTCGAGCGCGGTGCCGAGGATCATCCCGCCGGTCGCGCCGAGCGGATGGCCCATCGCGATCGCGCCGCCATTGACGTTGATCTTGTCATGATCGACGTCGAGCGCCTCCATGAAACGCAGCACGACCGAGGCGAAGGCTTCGTTCAGCTCGTAAAGGTCGATGTCGCCCGGCTCCATGCCGAGCCGGCGCAGCACCTTCTCCGCCACGAAGGACGGACCGGTCAGCATGATTGACGGCTCGGAGCCGATCGAGGCCATGCCCCTGACTTTGGCGCGCGGTTTCAGGCCATATTTGCGGCCGATCTCCTCAGAGCCGATCAGCACCGCCGAGGCGCCATCGACGATGCCCGACGAATTGCCGGCATGGTGGACGTGATTGATCCGCTCGACCTCCGGATAACGCTGCAGCGCGACGGCGTCGAAACCGGCCTCGCCCATCTGCGCGAAAGAGGGCGGCAGCGCACCCAGGCTCTGCATAGTCGTCTCGGTGCGGATGAATTCGTCATGGTCCAGGATCGTGAGCCCGAGCTGGTCCTTGACCGGGACCACTGAGCCCGCGAACCGGCCCTCCCGCCAGGCCTGTCCGGCCCGTTGTTGGGAAGCGACGGCGTAAGCGTCGACATCGTCACGGCTATAGCCATATTTCGTCGCGATCAGATCGGCGCCGATGCCCTGCGGCGCGAAATAGGTCTTGAAGGCCGTGGTCGGATCGGTCGCCCAGGCGCCGCTGTCGCTGCCCATCGGCACGCGCGACATGGAATCAACGCCGCCGCCGATGGCGAAGTCCGCCTCGCCCGCAATGACCTTCGCCGCGGCCATGTTGCAGGCCTCGAGCCCGCTCGCGCAGAAGCGGTTGATCTGCACTCCGGCCGTAGTCTCGGCATAATCCGCGTTCAGGACAGCGATCCGGGCGATGTCCATGCCCTGTTCGCCGACCGGCTGGGCGCAGCCGAGCACGACATCGTCGACATCCGCCGTGTCGATGCCCGTTCTGTCCCGAACGGCCTGAAGCGCCTGCGTCGCCAGGGAAAGAGCGGTGATTTCGTGGAGCGAGCCGTCTTTCTTGCCCTTGCCCCGCGGCGTCCGCACGGCGTCATAGATAAAGGCTTCAGGCATCGGATACTCCCGGCAAGGGCGGTCAGAAAAAGAGAGGCGCGTGCGTCCGCAGGCGGGGGCCGGGCCGACGCACGCGCGAAGGCATCAGAAACGATGTCTGAGCGTGAGCCCGTAGGTGGCAGGCTCGTTGTAGTAAGTGAGCGAGACGGTGCCGACGGGCAGCACATCGTTGATGTAGGTCTCGTCGAAAATGTTCTTGCCGTAGGCGACGATCGAGGTGCGCTCGCCGATTCCAAGGCGCAGCGACACATCGACCTGCGTGGTCGGTCCGACCCGGCCAACCTCGCGGCCGACTGCGCTCCGGTCCGTCACCAGCCAGCGTTCGCCCGTCTGTGTGACCTGCGCGCGCGGGGTCAAGGTCAGTCCGTTGCCAAGCTCGAACTCGTTTTCGATCGAGCCGGTGACCCGATAATCCGGCACATAATTGATCGGTTCGTTCGAGCGATCGAGCGCACCGTCCTGGAACCGGGTGAAGCGCGCGTCGGTCACGTCTGCGGTCAGCGAGACCCGAAGCGTACGCGCGATGCGCGCCTGCAGCTCCATCTCGATACCTTCGATCACTGCGGCGCCGGCATTGAAAATGGAGGACACGGGCATGCCCGACGGATTCTGGCCCTGCACCGCCAGCTGGATGTCGCGATAGTCCATCCGGTAGACGGAGATCGATCCGGTCAGCTGGCGTCCGAACAGACCCGCCTTCAGGCCGAGTTCGTAATTATTCACCTGTTCGGGCGCATAGGAGGTGAGATTGCCGGCGACGGAATCGCCATTGCCGTTGAAGCCGCCGCCCTTGAAGCCCCGGCTATAGGTGAAATAGATCATGCCCTGATCGAGCGCGCCGTCCAGCCAGCTGCTGGGGGCGTTCAGCTGGACCGTGCCCATTGGCGTCCATTCGCGAAAGCTGCGGATGAAGGTTCCGTCCGCGGTGAGCGGTCCGACCGGGGTCAGGCGATTATCGTCGCGCGAGAAGAACTTGACCAGATCGAAGCCCTTGTCCTCCTCGGTGTAGCGCAGGCCGGCGGTCAGCGAGAGGATTTCGCTGACGTCGAAAGTCGCCTGGGCGTAAACGGCGCGGCTGTTGTTGCGCAGATGCAGTCGCTGAATCGTGTTGAGCGGCTGCGGCAGGATATTGTCCAGGATCGGGTAAACGCCGGTGTAGCGCTCGCCTGTGCCCGGCGTTCCCTCCCGGTCCGCGTAAATGCCGATCACGAAGTTCAGGCGATTCTCGAAGGCGCGGCCCAGGATCTGGAGTTCGCCGCTCAGCTGTTCGGTCTGGCGGTCGATGTCCACCGACATGATGCCGTCCAGTGAGGTCGCGTCGAAATCGAGTGTGCGCAGGCTGTCCGTATGCTGGTAGCCGACCAGCGCTTTGACGGTGAGATCGTCGACGAAGGCGACGGGCCCGACGTCCCATTGGAGCGTGCTGGAGAGCGAGAGCGTGTCCACATAGCCGGTCAGGAGCTCGTTGCTCCTCGTGCGGCGGATGCCGTTGGCGTTCGTGGCGTCGCAGGCCGGCGGGTATGCCGCGCCGAAGATGGGGTCGTTGCCGAGACGGACGCACTGATAGGCGCGGCCGTGAGAGCGGTCGCGCGCATAGAGGATGTTCGCATCCCATGTGACATTGTGCGCCGGCAGCACGCGGATTGAGCCCTGGAAAGCCAGCGTGTCGCGGTTGTCGAGACGGCGGCCATCGACATCGTTGACCGAATAGCCGTCGTCGTGATCGTACAGGACGGAGGCGCGAATCGCGGCCGCATCGCCGATCGGCACGTTGACCATGGCGCGCGCGCGAACGCGGTTGAAGCGGGCGTAGGTCAGTTCCGCCGATCCCGTGAATTCCGTCGGGTCGGGTCGGGCGCTGATGATGTTTACGGCGCCGCCGATCGTGTTACGGCCGAACAGGGTGCCTTGCGGGCCACGCAAAATCTCGATCGAGGCGAGATCGAGATTGTCGATCAGCGCGCCTTGCGAACGGCCGTAATAGATGCCGTCGATATAGATGCCGACGCCCTGTTCGGCGGTCACGTTCGGGTTGGCGTTGCCCACGGCGCGGATGAAGACGCGCGCATCGGAGCTGTTGCCGGCGGCCGCTTCATAGACGAGGCTTGGCGTGCTGTTCTGCACGTCCGCCACGGAAGTGATTTGCTGGCGCTCCAGATCGGCGGCGCTGAAGGCGGTGACCGCGACGGGCGTTTCGAGCAGGCCTTCGTTACGGCGCCGGGCGGTCACGACGATTTCGTTGACTCCCTCGGCCGCGGGCTGATTCTCCGATGGCGCTCCGGGCTCGGCTGTGCCGGTCTGGCTCGTTTGATCCTGGCTTCCCTGCGCGAAGGCGGCGCCTCCGTGCAGGAAGGCGAGCGTGGCGACACCCGACATCAAGATTTTGCGCATTTATTCACCCCTCCAGGTACGCGCCGGTTTTCCAGCGTCACGCCGTGCATAACATGGTTCATCGCATGTTTGAATATGAATTCTAATTTCATAAAATGAGTGAGGCTGGTGGCGCGCACCGGCCTCAAGCCACCATCTGCCCTCCGTCGACCGCGATCGCCTGGCCTGAAATGTAGGTCGCGGCCGGAGAGGCGAGAAACAGCACGGCCGCCGCGACATCTCCGCCATGACCGGTTCGCCCGACCGGGATCGCGCGATTCGCCTGGGCCAGTTGCGCCTCGTCCATCGCGGCGCCGCAGCGGCGAGCGCCGGGCGTGTCGATCGTGCCGGGCAGCAGCGCGTTCACGGTGATGCGGCGCGGTCCGAGCTCGTAGGCGAGATGGCGGGTGAGGCCGATCATCCCGGCCTTGGCGGCGCCATAATGGGCAAGGCCGTCGAAGGATGGACGCCACGCCTCGATCGAGGCGATGTTGATGATCGCTCCCGGCCCGTCGATGCGCCGCGCCGCCTCGCGGCTGCAGAGCAGGGCGCCGCGCAGGTTCACGTCCAGCGTGCGGTCGAACAATTCGGCGCTGGCGTCGGCGAACCGGGCGATCGGGAAAATTCCGGCATTGTTGACAAGGATCGAGACCGGCCCCGCCGCATCGAAAGCGCTGGCGATGGCGGCTTCGTCGGTCACGTCCATCACCGCCGGGCGGGCCTCACCGCCCTCGGCGCGGATCGAGGCGGCCGTGCGCTCGGCGTTGACGGGATCGATATCGGCGACGGTCACGGCGGCGCCAGCGTCAGCAAGGAAGCGAGCGATCGCGGCGCCGATCCCTTCACCGGCGCCGGTGACGAGCGCGCTCCGTCCGTCCAGGCGAAACAATTGCGCGGTCAGGCCGGCCATGATCAGCGCGGCGCGCGGGGCGCGGTCAGCACCGCGCCACTGGCGGCGAGCGTCGCGCGACGGTCGGCGTCATAACCAAGCACCTGTTCGAGGATCGCCTCATTGTCCTCGCCATAATCGGGAACTTTGGGAGGGGCGCCGGTCGTATGGCTGGCGCTGTGGAATGGCGAACGGATCAACGGCGCATCGCCGCCGCCGGGGACGCGCGCCGTCCCGATCAACCCGCGGTGGATGACCTGCGGTTCGGCCAGGATTTCGTCGAAGCGGTTGATCCGGCCCCACGGTATGTCATTCTCGTCGAGCCGCCGGGACAGTGTCGCCTCGTCCATGGTCTCCAGCGCATCGCGGGCGATGGCGAGGAATATGGAGGAATTCGCCGCCATGTCGCCCGCCGTCGCGAAGCGTGGGTCGGTTGTGGTGGCTTCGAAACCGTCGACCGAAGCCACCAGGTCGCGCAGCCGCGCCTGGAAAGTGAAGACCGGGCACAGGATCTGCAGATAAGTCCCGTCCGACGTGCGAAAGGCGCCCGCGATCGAATTGGGGCCATAGCCCGATCCGTGACGGCTCATCACATAGCCGGCCTGCGCCGCCATCTGCAGCTGGATCGGCAGCAGATAGAGCATCGAATCGAGCATCGCGATGTCGAGATGCTGGCCGGCTCCGGTACGGTCTCGCTCCACCAGCGCGGCGGTGATCGCGGTCGCCGCCATCACGCTGGCCGCCAGATCGCCGATATTGACGGTCGACAAGGCCGGGGCCCGGTCGGCCTCCCCGGTGGCGCTCATCGCCCCGCTCATCGCCTGGATGGGCGCGTCGAAGGCCGATTTCTGCGCAAGCGGTCCGGTGGCGCCGAAACCGTTGACCGAACAATAGATCAGGTCCGGCTTGAGCGCCTTCAGCGTCTCATAATCGACACCGAGGCGGGCAGTGACGCCGGGCCGGAAATTCTCGACCAGGATGTCGGCTCGGCGCACGAGGTCGTGGACGATCGCCAGCCCTTCGGCCGACTTCATGTCGAGCGCGATGCTCTCCTTGCCGGCATTGGGCGGAATGAAGCCTGGAAAGACGCCGTCCGGCCAGGGCGGCAGGGTGCGTCCCTCCGGCCCCTCCACCTTGATGATGCGTGCGCCCAGATCGGACAGGATGCGCGTCGCGAACGGCCCGGACAGATGGTTGGAGAGATCGACGACAAGGATGCCGTCGAGCGCGGCGGTGACCATGAGGCTGCTCCGTCATTGGAAGAGGCGAATGGGCTAGCCGGGTTGCGCGGCCATCCCCGTGGACTGCGACTCGATGATCGGCCGCTGCTTGATCAGCCTCAGCGTGAAGAAGAGCAAAAGCGCCGAGGCGGTCGCCGCGATCGCGACGACGATCGAGATCGACTGGCCGAGCGCGAGCGGATCGCCGAACACGCTTTGCGTCAGCAAGGCCACCAGGATCGGCCCGGCGCTCATGCCCACCAGCGTTCCCATCATCGAGATGATCGACCCGGCGATGCCACGGATCGCGCTGTTGGCGATGTCCTGTACGCCAGCCGCGGCGACGGTCATCGACCCGGCCGTGCCGATCGTCATCAGGCATGCGATCAGCAGCAATTGATCGGGTGTCTGGGCGAACATGGCGAGCCCGCCGATGATCGCGAACAGCGAGAAGCCCGCGGACGCGCCCATGCGCCCGATCAGTCCCCATCGCTTGGTGAGCGCGTCGCCGACCATGCCGGCGATCACGGATCCTATAAAGCCGCCGACCAGCATCCAGACGCCGATCGACGCGCCAATCTCGGCGCCGCTCAGGTCGAAGCGCCGCAGGAACAAGGCCGGAATCCAGGCTGCGAACGCCATGCTCGCAATGCCCATGAACCCGAGCGAAATATAGATCGGGATGAGAAGATGGCGCCGCTCGCGGAAAGATTGGCGCACCACCGCCATGGTCGGTTTGACATGGCCGCCGCGGCGCTCGGGCTCGGGCACGGTGAGCACCAGCAAGGCGACGGGAATGCCGGGCAGGGCGACCAGGACAAAGGCGATGCGCCAGTCCTCCATGCCGCCCACCAGGGGAAGCCAGGCGAAGTCGCCCGCGGCGATCGACTGCAAGAGCATCCCGCCCACGACGAGCGCGATGGCATGGCCGGCGGCCGCGCCCATGATCAGGATGCCGATCGCGGTGCCACGCCGCGAGGGCGAGAAATAATCGGCCAGGATTGAGACCGCGGCGGGCAGCAGGGCCGCCTCGCCGATGCCGACGCAGACGCGCGCGATGAAGAGTTGGCCGAAGCTGGCGGCCAGGCCGCAGGCGAGGGTCGCCGCGCTCCAGGCGACAATTCCGATCACGATCACCCGCCGCCGCGGGAAGAGGTCAGCGACGCGGCCCAGTGGAACGCCCGCCACCGCATAGAGGATGGCGAAGGCCGCGCCGAGCAGCAGGCTCATCTGGAAATCGTTGATTTGCAGCTCGGCGCTGACCGGTCCGGTCAGCAGCGAAAGAATCTGCCGATCCACATAGGAAAGGATCAATGCGATGGTGAAGACGGTGAGCGCCCACCAGCCGGTGCGGGCCGGCGGATAGGGCTGGTCTTCGGATGTGCCGCCCGGCAAGGCCGCCGCGGAAGACGTGTCCATCTCTTCTCTCCTCTCCGATCGGGCCGGTCTTCCGTGTCCCGGTGGGCCGCCGCTCAGGTTGCGAGAGCGTCCCAGGTGATGTCGCTATTGCCGCTGGCACGCAGCGTGTGTTTCTGCACGCGCTGGGTTGCTTCGGTCTTTGGCAGGTTCACCACGATCTCGATGAAACGCGGTGTCATGTAGGCCGGCATGTGTTCGGTCAGCCAGGCATGGACCTGGGCGGGATCGGGCGCGGCGCCAGGCTTCGCCGTCGCCCACAATTTCACTTCATCTTCGCCATGCCCATAGTCGGACGGATGGGGGACGGCCGCCACTTCCAGCAGGTCCGGATGCTGGGCGGCATAGCTCTCGACCTCGAAGCTGGAGATGTTCTCGCCGCGCCTGCGGATGCAATCCTTGGCGCGGTCGACGAAATGATATTCGCCGCGTTCATCGGCCAGCATGATATCGCCGGTGTGGAACCAGCCATTGCGCCAGGCCTCGGCGGTCGCTTCGGGATTCTTGTAATAGCCGGCGTTCAGGGTCCATGGATCGGCGGCGCGGACGATCAATTCGCCGCTGCTTCCGGGCGGAACCGGATTGTCGTGCGCATCGACGATGCGAAGCTCGATGCCCGGCGGCCCGACCACGGCGACACCGCATGACGCGGGCGCCTCTTCCGGCGACAGCCAAGCGGTGCCGATCGGCCCGCCAATCTCGGTCATGCCGAAGCCGGTGCGCACCCGTACGTCGTAGCGGCGCATGAACCGGTTCATCACGTCGCCAATCGGTCCGCCGCTGACGCAGGCGAGCGTGTGCCGCCGATCTTCCGGCGATTCCGGCTTGGTCATCAGGAAGGCCATCATCGGCGCGAGCAATTGCGCGTGCGTGCAGCCATAGCGATCCACATCGGTCCAGAAATTCTCGACGCTGAACATCTGGCGGAAGGCCATGCGCGCGCCGCGCGCCAGCGACAGCGCCAGCGCGTAGCGACCGGACATGTGGAAGGTGGGAAAGAAAGCGTAGAAGACCGAATCTTCGTTCATGTTGAACCGGTCTTCATTCTCCATGTCGATCCGGCCCAGATAGGTCTGGGCGATGATCTGACCCCATGGCACGAGCACGGCCTTGGCCAGCCCGGTCGTGCCGGAGGTGAAGATGATGCAGGCGATGTGATGCGGCTGCGGCTCGATCAGGGTGGAGTGGTCAAGCGGGCCGGCGGCGGCGAAAGCGTCCGTATCCTGAAGCAGGACGAAGCGGCTCTCGTCCGGAAGCGGCGCTTCGCCCGCGCCCAAGATCAGAATGGTCTCGAACCCCGGCGTATCGTCATACACGTCGCGGATGCGATCGAGAAAAGCAGCGCTGACCAGAGCCAGCCTTGCGTCCGACATGCGCATCGCATGGGCGAGGACGGGGCCGCGATGGGCGGGGTTGATCGGCACTTCGACGGCGCCCAGCCAGGCCAGGCCGAGCCAGATCGCATAGCCGTCGAAATCGGGCGCGGCGAAGGTGAAGACATGATCCCCGGCCTTCACGCCTTGCCCCTGCAACACAGCCGCCCAGTGCAGCACACGCGCATGAAGCGCGCCGTAGGTGATCGTTTCGTCACCCAGAAAGGCGAAGATTTCGTCCGGCGTCTCCGCGGAGCGTTCGGCCAGCAATTGCGGCGTATTGGCGCGCCGGTCCCGATTGTGGCGCGCCCGCGCGACCGGGTCGAAGCTCATTGTCCGTTCTGTCATCGGCATATTTGAGCCTCTCCAACACGACCCCGTGGCGCGTCGGATCTCCTGCGGAGATTCTCAGGCCGCGCCACATTTCTGATTTTATATTCAAAAAACTCGGGCTGGCAAGGCGGTCGGGGCGGCTATTTCGCCGGCGACGAAATGCCTTGGGCGAGAAGACCCGCGACGCGACGCGCCGTATCTTCAAGTGGAGCACGCAGAACATTCTCATGATGAAGCGCGGCTGCGCGCTCGATGACCGCCCAGATGATTTCCCGGGTGAGGCGGTGGCCAGCGTCAGGGCGGACTTCGCCCGCCGCTAGGCCCTCGGCCATGATTCGCTGCCAGATCAACCTGGGTCGTTCGGTCAGCATACTGGCTGCCTCGCCGCCCTGCTCGCCGGCCCGCACTTCCGCCATGTAAAGACGCGAAAAGGCCGGATTGGCGACCAGACCGGCCAGATAGTGATGCACGAGCAGATTCAGGCGCTGGCCGAATCCTTCGGCGGCGAACACGCGTTCCTCGAGGCCGCCGATCATCTCGTCGCTGAAGCGACGCAACACGGTCAACAGCAGCGCATGCTTGTTCGGGAAATAGCGGTAGATCAGGCCTTCTGAAATGCCGGCCCGGCGCGCGATCTCCGCGGTCGAGGGCGGCTCGAATGCGCCGTCCGCGAAGGCCGAGGCGGCCGCATCGACGATGGCCTCGCGGCGCGCCGCCATGACCTGGGGAGACAGTTTGGGCATGCGCGCAGAAAGCCCGTTCCCGCGCCGCGCCGCAAGAGGCGATTATCGGGGCTTGCATAAAAATGAATGGCACTCATTATAACACATGCGGCAGGCGCGGTTGATTCGAGAATGGTCGCGCCAGGCCAGGAAAGGGAGAGGCACGATGTTCGCTTTGCAGACGCCGACCGGCGAAAAACCGGACTGGACCAAGATCAAGTTTGAGACGCTGGAGGTCGAGAAGAAGGGCCAGGTGCTCCACGTCTGGCTGAACCGCCCCGATTCGCGGAACGCTTTCAACGCCAAGATGCATCATGAGCTGGAAGATGAGCTGATCGACCTGGTCGAGGAGGATCCCGACATCAAGGTCCTGCTCGTACGCGGGCGCGGCAAGATCTTTTCCGCCGGGCACGACCTCAAGGAAGTGGCCTCCGGCTATGCGACCACCGGCAAGCCCGGCGGCTGGGATCCCTATCGCCGTCCGGGTCCGATGAAGACCTGGTGGTGCAGCAAGACGATCATCGCCGCCGTGCACGAATATGTCGGCCCGATCTCCTGGGCCTATCTCGCCGACATCGACTTCGTGCTGGCCGCCGAAGGCACGCGCTTCAGTCTTGAGCAGGCGCGCATGGGCGGCGGCAGCGCTGGTGGCACGATGCTGTGCAACCACTTCCCGCCCAAGGTCTTCAAGCAGATGGTGATGATCGGCGGCTGGATGTCGGCCGAGCAGGCGAAGGAATATGGCTTCGTCACCCGTGTGACCACCAAGGAGGAACTGGACGCCGAAGCCGAGCGCTGGGCCGAGGAGATCTGCAAGGTGCCGCTGCGCCAGTTGCAGTCGGCCAAGGCCAATGTCCATCGCCAGTTCGAGACGCAGGGCTATCTCACATCCTATGCCCGCAATATCGAGACCGGCCATGGCGGTGGAGAGGATATGGCCTGGTTCCAGAAGGTGATGACAGAGGGACTTAAACCAGCCCTCGCCGAACGCGACGCGCCGTTTGACGAGGAAGTCTCCGAGATCAAATAAGCACGCAAAGGGGGTGATCGCAGCCTTGCGCCCGTGATCACCTCCAGTGTTTTAGCAGGCGGAGACGATGGCCATGGCCGGCGTGTTGGCGGGACTCAGGATCATCGAAATGGGGGGCATCGGCCCCGGTCCGTTCGCGGGCATGATGCTCGCCGATCATGGCACCGAGGTGATCCGGATCGACCGGCCCGGGGTGAGCGGCAGCCTGGGCGACCCGCGGCTTGAAATCATCAACCGTTCGCGCCGCCAGGTTTCGATCAACCTCAAGAGCGCGGACGGGCGCGCCGTGATCCGCGACCTTTGCGCCAGCGCCGACGGCCTGATCGAGGGCTTCCGTCCCGGCGTGATGGAGAAAGCGGGGCTCGGGCCCGACGATCTGCTCGCGATCAATCCCCGCCTGGTCTACGGTCGCATGACCGGATGGGGGCAGGACGGTCCGCTCGCTCAGACCGCCGGACATGATATCGATTATATCGCGCTCACCGGCAGCCTGCACAGTTTTGGTCGGGTCGGGGAGAAGCCGACTCCGCCGATCAACCAGATTGGCGACATTGGCGGCGGCGGCATGCTGCTTGCGTTCGGCATGGTCGCAGGCCTGCTGGCCGCGCAACGCACCGGCCGGGGCCAGGTGGTCGACTGCGCCATGACGGACGGCGCCGCCTTGCTCGCGACAATGACGTGGATGTTCTACGCGCAGGGCGCATGGCGCGACGAACGGGGCGTCAATCTGCTCGATAGCGGCGCGCACTTTTACGACACTTATGCCTGCGCCGACGGTCGCTATCTCGCGGTCGGAGCGATCGAACCGCAATTCTATGCCGAATTGCTGCGCATCACCGGGCTGGCGGACGATCCGGAATTCGCCGCGCAACTGGATCCCAGCGCCTGGCCGAAATTGAAGTCGCGGCTCGCGGCCCGCCTCGCCGAAAAGACGCGCGACGAGTGGACAGCCTTGTTCGACGGCAGCGACGCCTGCGTGGCGCCGGTGCTGAGCATGGCCGAGGCGCCGGACCATCCGCACAACGCCGCGCGCGGCACTTTCGCCAACATCGGGGGGGCGATCCAGCCCGCCCCGGCGCCGCGTTTCTCGAACGCCCCAACCGCCGCGCCGACCATGCCGGCCGGCGCCGCTGCCGCCACCGCGCAGGTGCTGGCGGAGCTTGGCTACGCGCCCGACCGGATCGCAGCGCTGGCGGCATCCGGCGCGATCGTGACCGAAGCGTCTTGAACGGGAAGCCGGAGAGCTTCGTTGCGATCACGCCGGGTCACGCGCCTGGCCGCTATCGGCTGCCGGTCGTTTCCGGTCTCTCAGTCGGCGATCCCGCCAAGGCCACCTTGTTCGGCGGAGCGGGCCTTGCCGCCGCCTTGGCCGCGATCGAGCAGGAGACTGGTCAGGCGGCGATCTGGGCGACGGCGCAATTTCTGTCGCACGCCTTCAAGGGCGAATGCCTAGACATCGACGTGACCGTTCCGGGAGCCGGCCATCACATCCGCCAGGCCCGCGCGGTCGTTTCGCGCGAGGGCGGCGAGATCCTGACCGTGCTCGCCTCGCTCGGCCGCCGCCCGACCGTTCATCAGATGCAATGGGCCCAGCCGCCGCACGTGCCCCCGCCGGAGGATTGCGAGGTCATGCCGATGTACTGGCGCCGCGGCGATGATGACATGTATATTCGGCTCGACAGCCGTGTCGCCCCAGGCTGGACCGAGGCGCCGTATGAGGATTGCGGACGCGGGAGATTCTGGATCCGCACGCTCGACGGGACACCGGTCGATCGGCCTTTGTTGGCCCTGATCGGCGATTTCCTCCCCGCCTCCTTGTCGTCATTGGTCGGTCGAAAGCTGATGACCAGCCTCGACAATGCGATCCGCTTCATGAAATCCGCCCCGACCGAGTGGGTGCTCTGCGAAACGCAGCTCCACGCGATCGACGAGGGTATCGCCCATGGCGCCATGCAGATGTTCGCTGAGGACGGCAGTCTGCTCGCGATCGCGTCTCAATCGGTGATCGTGCGTGGCGGACCAAAGAAGGCCACAGCATGAACTCCGATGATTTCCGCCTCTCGCCACGGGACGAATATCCCCATCCGGCGGGTCCCGAGCCCAATTTCAACGAAAGCATCTACGTCAACAGTTTCGACGATCGGAGCGGTGTGGGTGGCTGGATGCGGCTCGGCAACCGGGTCAATGAGGGACGAGCCGAGCTCTCGGTCGTCCTCTATCTTCCGGACGGCCGGATCGCCTGCCGCTTCGCTCGGCCTCGCATCGATCATAATGACGCGTTCGATGCGGGCGGTCTACGCTTTCATGTCGCCGATCCGATGCGGCGGCTCGACGCCCATTATGCCGGCGAATTGTTGATCGTGACCAATCCCGATCTGCTGCGCACGCCCGAGCGTCTGTTCGCGGAAGCGGAGCGGGCCGAAGGCGTGGTCGACTGGGCGATGGAGACGATCTCCCCGCAACATGGCGGCGAGCCGACACGCGGTGACGTGCCCACCATGTACGGGCGCGACTTCTCGCTCGGCCATTTCAACCAGCATGTGCGCACCAGGGGCGCGATCCGCATTGGCGAAGAGCGGTTCCAGACGATCGGGCATGGCTGGCGCGATCACAGCTGGGGACCGCGCTGGTGGACCAATATCCATTGGTATCGGCTGTTCCTCGCCGCCTTTCCTGACGGGCGAGGCTTCATGATCCACCGCATCGCCGATGCGCGCGGCCGGGCTCGGCGCTCCGGCGTGCTGCTGATCGACGGCGACTATCACGAGATCGCCGACTTTGACGCCATCACGCAGTGGACCGAGGATCGCGATCCGGCCGCGATCGAGCTGGTGATCCGCACCGAGACGGGGCTGAGCGCGACGATTCGGGGTGAGGTGCTGTCGCTCGCGCCCCTGCGCAATCGCCGTGAGGAGGATGGCCGGACGCTGATCAGCCGTATCGCGGAGGGGCATACCCGATTCACGTGGGACGGCGTGACCGGCTATGGCATGACCGAATATATCGAGCGAGTGGCGGAAAATGGCGAGCTTGCCGGCTTTCCCCTCTGAGCTTGAAGCCGGGCTGGGTGATGCCGTCCGTCGCCGTTTCGGGGCGGGCGTGCGGATCGAACCAGTCGGGCAGGCGACCCTGGGCGGCTCCAACCGCACGTTGATCTTCGATCTTGTCGATGGAGCGGCGCGACGGCGCTTGGTCTCGCGCGAGGAGACTTTCAGCGGGCCGGCCAATCCCTTCCTCGCCCCCGCCTGCCAGTTCCGGGTGATGACCCAAGCTTATGCGAGCGGGATTCCGGCGCCGGAGCCGGTGTTCCAATATGATGAGGGCGACGCTGTCGGCCCCGGCTTCGTAACCGCTTTCGTCGCGGGCGAGACGCTGCCGCGCCGGCTGCTGGCGGATGAAGCCAGCCATAGCGAATTATTGGCCGATCTCGCCGGTGCGCTCGCCCGGCTTCACGGCGTCGATACCGCGCAAGTCGGCTTCCTCGCGGATCTCCCCGAGAGCGGCGATCCGATCGCAGCAATGCGGCTGCGGCTCGATTCGCTCGGCGAGCCGCACCCTCCGCTCGAATTCGGCCTTCGCTGGCTCGAGCGGCGGTCGTTGGCGCCGAGAGCTCCGGTCCTGCTGCATGGGGATTTCAGGAACGGTAATTTCATGGTGGCGAACGGGCGGCTCGGCGCTTTGCTCGATTGGGAATGCGCGCATCTCGGCTCGCCGGCCGAGGATCTGGGGTGGCTGTGCACGCGCTCCTGGCGGTTTGGGCGGATCGATAGCCACGCCGGCGGCTTCGGCGGCCGCGCCGACCTGATCCGCGCCTATCGCGATGCCGGCGGAGCGGATCTGTCCGAGGACGAGGTTCGCTGGTGGGAAATATACGGGCTGGTGCGCTGGGCGATGTACAACATCCTGCAGGCGCACGGCTTTGCCGGCGGTCGCCGTTCGCCGGCCTACGCCGCCTGCGGGCGGAACACGGCCTTCATCGAATATGATCTGTTGATGACCCTGTCCGGGGATTATGACTGATGCGCCATTATGCGCCCGCCACGCCGGATCTGCTCGCGGCCGTCGCCGAATTCATCGAGCAGATCGAGCCGCGCCTCGACAGCGGCGAGCGTTATCACGCTTTGGTGTGCCGGCATCTGCTGGCCATGGTGCAGCGCGAACTCGCCGCCGAACCGCTTTCGGGCGAAGACGAAGCCGGCCTCGCCGCCGCGATTCGCGCGGGCGGGCATGACGGGGAGGAACTGGCGGTGTTGGAAACCCTGCTTGCGCGCAGTATCGCGCGGGTCCGGATAACGAAGCCGGATCATCTCGCCGCCCGCCACCGCTAAGCGGCTCAGCCCTTGGTGGCGACGCCTTCGAACAGGGTCAGGCTCATCTGCCGTGCGATATCCTCGGGCGTCATCCGGCCTTCGCGATACCATTCGAGCGACCAGATCATGCTGCCCATCAACGACAGGCGCATCACCCTTATATCCAGGTCGGCGCGGATCTCGCCCGTTTTCTGGGCCTCGCGCATCAATCCGTCCCACAGTCGGCCATATTCGTGAAGATGGCTCGCATAGCGTGCATGCAGATCGGGTGTGATCTGGTTGTGAATTCGGGTGAAGGCGGCGGTGAAGACGTCGCGGGTCAGCGCGTGTAGCAGATGCGCGGCGATCGCGGCTGAAATCTTGGTGCGAAAATCCGAATTCGTCGGCAGTTTGGCAAGTTCCGAGCGGACCGCGTCGATCAATTGAGTGATCGCCATCGCCAGAACCTGTGCGACCAAATCCTCGCGTGAAGCGAAATAGTAATAGATCGCCCCTGCATGGGTGTTCGCCTCATCGGCGACGTCGGCGATCCGTGTGTGGGCATAGCCCTTGTCGCGAAAGACGGTGGCGGCGGCGACGAGGATACGCTGCCGCGTCAGCTCGGACTTGCGGCGTGGCGAAGGGGCATTTCCTACGTCCGGCGTAACACTGGTCCCACGTCCCATTCGCCTCTCCGGTCTCTTGCCCCACCCTTTGATACGCCCGTCGCGCAAATTCGCGACAAAAGCACTATTTTTATTTTGAAATAAATTTCAAAAAACTCTTGGCCGGTCCCTTGCCCCGTGATTAGGATGTGGCGGAGCGGGCGAAAGGAATCTTCTTCCGCGAGGCAAAAAGGGAGAGTTTCCATGGAGCTGAGGGGGCTTTCGGCCGTCATCACGGGCGGTGCGAGCGGACTTGGCGAAGCGACCGCACGGGCGCTCGTCGCGGAAGGCGTCAAGGTCGCGTTGTTCGATGTGCAGAGCGATCTCGGCGAGGCGCTGGCGAATGAACTGGGCGGCATCTTCTGCCACGTCGATGTGACTGACGAGAGCAGTGTCGATGCCGGGTTCGAGAAAGCGCGTGCGGCCAATGGGCAGGAGCGCATTTTGATCAACTGCGCCGGCGTCGGCGAAGCGATCAAGACCGCGGGCCGCGATAAGAAGACCGGCGAGATCAAGCATTTCCCGCTCCCCGCCTTCGACCGCATCATCCAGATCAATCTGGTCGGCACCTTCCGCTGCATTGCGAAGTCCGCGGCTGGCATGCTGTCGCTCGACCGGCTGGAGACGGGCGAACGCGGCGCGATCGTCAATACCGCCTCGGTCGCGGCCGAAGATGGGCAAATGGGACAGGCGGCCTATTCGGCGTCCAAGGCGGGCGTGGTTGGAATGACCCTGCCGATCGCCCGCGATCTCGCCGGCGAAGGGGTCAGAATCAACACGATCCTGCCAGGCATTTTCGACACGCCACTGCTTCACGCGGCGCCGGATTATCTGAAGGTGGCGCTGGCTGCGCAGGTGCCGAATCCGGCGCGGCTCGGCAATCCGGCCGAATATGCCAGCCTTGCACTTGAGATGTGCCGTAACGGCTATTTCAACGCCGAGGATGTCCGTCTGGACGGGGCGATCCGGATGGCGCCGCGCTGATTACCCTACATCCGGAAGACGCCGTAATGCGGCGTCTCCGGAATGGGCGCGTTCAGCGCCGCCGAGATGCAGATGCCGAGCGCGTTGCGCGTGTCGGTCGGATCCAGAACGCCGTCGTCCCACAATTCCGAAGTGGCGTGCCAGGCGCTCGCTTGCTCACGATAGTCGGCGATCACCGGATCGCGGATCGCCGCAACTTCCGCGTCGGTCAATGACCGGCCTTCGCGGGCCAATTGCTTGAGCTTGATGTCGGCGAGCACACCGGCGGCCTGTTCCGCCCCCATCACCCCGATCTGGGCATTGGGCCAGGAGAACATGAAGCGGCTGTCGAACGCCCGCCCCGACATGCCGTAGGTGCCCGCGCCGAACGAAGCGTTGGCGTTGATCGTGAATTTCGGGACCGAGGCGCCGGAGACGGCCATGATCATCTTGGCCCCGTCCTTGGTGATGCCGCGCCGCTCATAGTCGCGACCGACCATGAAGCCGGTGATGTTCTGAAGGAACAGCAAGGGCGTGCGGTCCTTGTCGCACAATTCGATGAAGTGCGTGCCCTTGAGCGCGCTGTCCGAGAACAGCACGCCGTTGTTCGCAAGGATGCCGACCTTGTAGCCGAAAATGCGGGCATAGCCGCAGATCAAGGTCTCGCCGAAGCGCGGCTGATATTCGTGGAAGCGGCTGCCGTCGACGAGCCGGGCGATGACCTCGCGCATATCGAACTGGCTGCGATTCTCGCGTGGCAGGATGCCGTACAATTCGGCCGGATCGTAATAAGGGTCTTCCGGCGCGACACGGTCAATCGCCGTCTTGGTCGGCGGCGACAGCGAGCCCAGTATCTCGCGGGTGATGGCGATGCCATGCGCTTCCGACGATGCCGGATAGTCGGCGACTCCGGAGACCGACGTGTGCATGTCGGCCCCGCCCAGTTCCTCGACCCCGACTTCCTCGCCGGTCGCCGCCTTCACCAGCGGGGGACCGGCGAGGAAGATGGCGCCGGTGCCGCGCACGATCACGCTATAGTCGCTGAGCGCCGGGATGTAGGCGCCGCCCGCGGTGCAATGGCCGAGTACCAGCGCGACCTGGGGCACGCCCATCTTCGACAGGATCGCCTGGTTCCGGAAGATGCGGCCGGCATGATAGCGATCGGGGAACAGTTCCGACTGGAGCGGCAGGAAGCCGCCCGCAGCGTCGCAAAGATGAACGACCGGCAGCCTGTTCTCGATCGCGATGTCCATCGTTCGGACGATCTTCTTGACCGACAAGGGATACCAGGCGCCGCCCTTCACCGATGCGTCGTCGGCGTGGATGATCACTTCCTTGCCGCCGACCACGCCGATGCCGGAAACCTGTCCCGCGCTCGGAACCTCGCCGTCATAGGCGCGGCCAGCGGCGAGCGTGGACAATTCCAGGAAGGGCGTGCCGGGATCGAGCAAAGCCTCGATCCGGTCGCGGACGAACATCTTGCCCTGCCGCGCCAGCCGGTCGAGATCGCGCTGCGGACGCACCCGGCGCGCCTGATGCTGCCGCTCGCGCAGTTCCTCGGCGAGCCGGCGGTTGGCGGCGTCGTTGGCGCGAAAGGCCTCGCCATTGCGGTCGATGCGGCTTTCGATTCGGCGCATGTCAGGCCTCCAGCGTGACCAAAATGGTGTCGCGCTCGAACGTCGCGCCGACGGCGACGTGCACGGCCGCGACCACGCCCTCGCGCGGCGCGGCGATCACGCTTTCCAGCTTCATGCTCTCGATCACCATCATCGCCTGACCCGCCGCGACCGGATCGCCCGCCGCAACGGACACTGCGACCACCGCGCCCGGCATCGGCGCGCGGGCGACATCCTCGCCGCCATCTTCCGACTGCGCCTGATGAAAGGCGGCGGCATCGCGCCAGTGCAGCAGATGCGCGCGGCCCCCGGCATGAATCCAGATGCGGTCGCCGTCTCGTACCGCCGGGAGCGCGGGTGCCGCGCCGCCGATGCGGCGATAGCCCTCGTCTGACGCCACGAGCGCGACATCATGCGCTTCGCCTTCGATAAGCAGATAGCCCGTCATCAATTTCTCCAGCCGCCGATCGCGCGGTGAAGCGTGGGCACGCGGTCGGCCGCCGCGCGTAGCTCCGGCACCAAAGGAGAGGCGGCGTCGAGCAAAGCGGCGACGGTGTCCTCATCAACGGGCGGGTCGGCGAACAGCTCTGCCTTCTCGGCGATGAGGCCTGTGTGCAGCCGACCGGCGGCGACATCGGAATCCCCGAGCAGCCGCGCCAGATAAGAGATGTTGGTCTCGAGCCCCAGCAAGACGGTTCGCTCAAGCGCCGCGCGCGCCTTCGTGATCGCCTCCGCGCGATCCTTGCCGTGTACGATCAGCTTGCCGATCATCGGGTCGAAGGCGGGTGTGACCCGGCCGCCTTCGCTCACGCCAGCGTCGAAGCGTACGCCGTCCGGGACCTCCAGTCGCAACACCGGTCCAATGGTCGGCGCGAAGTCGCGGGCCGGATCCTCGGCATAGATGCGCAGTTCGATCGCATGACCGGCACAGGCCAGTTGGTCCTGCCCGAAGGACAAAGGCAATCCGGCGGCGATCCGGATCTGCTCGGCGACCAGATCGATCCCGGTCACTTCCTCAGTGATCGGATGTTCGACCTGCAGCCGCGTGTTCATCTCCAGAAAGTAGAATTCGCCCGCGCCGTAGATGAACTCGACCGTCCCGGCATTGTGATAGTGCGCCGCGCGCGCGATCCCCGCCGCCGCCGCGCAGATCCGGGCCCGCTCGTCGTCGGGGAGGGATGCGGCGGGCGCCTCCTCGACCACCTTCTGGAAGCGGCGCTGCAGCGAGCATTCTCGTTCGAAGAGGTGGACGACATCGCCATGGGCATCGCCCAGCACCTGCACCTCGATATGCCGCGGCCGCTCGACATAGCGTTCCACGAACAGGCGGCCGTCGCCGAAATAGCGTTCGCCCTCACTGCGCGCCCGCTCGATCTCGCGTTCGAGCATCGCGAGGTCGCGGACGATCCGCATACCCTTGCCACCGCCGCCGGCGCTGGGCTTGATCAGCAAGGGTGCGCCGACCGCCCGGGCGCGCGCGGCGAAGCTGGCCGGGTCGTCATCCTCGATCGCCGAAGGCGCCACCGGGAAACCGTGACCGGCGACGAAGTTTCGGGCGCGAACCTTGTCTCCCATCAGTTCGATCGTCTCGGGCTGCGGTCCGACGAAGACGATCCCCGCCTCCGTCACGGCCCGCGCGAAGCCGGCATTTTCGGACAGGAAGCCATAGCCCGGATGAAGCGCGCCCGCGCCCACCTGAAGCGCCGCTTCGATGATCTGTTCGCCGTCGAGAAATGCCGCGACCGGGGTAGGCCCGTCGATCCACCGCACCTCGTCCGCCAGCGCCAGCGCAGGCGCGCCTGCGTCGACCTTGTGCGCGAGCAGCAGAGTCCGGAGCCCCATCGCTCGTGCGCTGCGCAGGATGCGTGCGGCGATCTCGCCGCGATTGGCGACGAGCAGTGAGGTGAAGGGCAGGCCGGTCATCGCGCGATCCCCCGGGCCACCAGCCGTGCAAGGCGTTCCGCCAGCCGATCGACGTTAAGCGGCGGGCCACCTGTAAGCGAATGCCAGGCGATATGCTCGATCCCGCCGAAGACGAGGTCGCGGATCATGCGCGGGTCCGTACCGGGCTCGATCTCGCCGGCGGCCTCGGCGCTCCGGACGATTTCGACCAGTAGATCGGTATAGGTTCGGGCTGCCTTGCGCAGCGGCGATCCTGCGGGGATCGCGCCGGTGTCGCGCAATTCGCGGATGTAGAGGTCGCAAATGTCGGGGTCTTCGGCGAAGGCCGCGAACTGCGCGCCGATCAACGCCCTAAGCCGCGCTTCGAAGCCTTCCGAGCCCGCGACGGCCGCTTTGGCCAGAGCGACCATCTCTTCCATATATTGTGTGAGGACGGCGGCCAGCAGCGCGCGCTTGTCGGTGAAATAGCGATAGAGCAAACCGTCCGAAACACCGGCGCGGCGCGCGATTCCGGCGATGCTGGTGGCCTCATAGCCATGTTCGGCAAAGGCTTGGCGCGCCGCCGCGACCAGCGCCTTGCGGCGATCGTTCAGGCGCGCCTGGCTCAGCCGCGGCATCCGCCCGCCCCTCCAACAAAGCTATTGGTTCCACGCCCCATGTCATTTAAATGAACGTAATTCATTTTAACGTCAACGGCCGGATTCGCCGTTTGGGCATGGCAAGGGGTGGAAGCAGCATGACCGGGGATTTTCAGAGCAACCACGGATTCCCGGCCTTCGGCCTGAGCCCCGATCAGCAGGAGGTGCTCGACACCGCGGACGCGTTCGCACGGGAGGTCTTCCATCCCCTCGCACCACGCATGGACGAGGAGGAATGGTGGCCCGAACAGACGATGCCGGAACTGGCGCGGATGGGCTTCTTGGGCGTTACCGTACCGTCCGAATATGGCGGGGTGGGCAGCGACCTGTTCACCTCGGGCCTGATCATGCAAGCGCTCGGCCGCTGGAACCACGCCACCGCGCTCAGCTATGCGGCGCATGAGAATCTTTGCGTCAACAACATCCTGCGCAATGCCGGCGACGAGCTGAAACGGCGCTATCTTCCTGGACTGTGCGACGGCAGCCTGATCGGCGCCCTCGGCCTTACCGAGCCCGGGGCGGGCTCCGACGCGCTGGGATCGATGGCGACGACGGCGCGCCGCGAGGGCGACCATTATCTGCTCAACGGCCGCAAGCTCTACATCACCAACGGTCCCGTCGCCGATGTGGTGCTGGTCTATGCCAAGACGGACAAGGTGGCGGGCAACAAGGGCATATCGGCCTTTGTCGTCGACACCACCTCTCCCGGTTTCAAGGTGGCGCAGAAGCTGGACAAGATGGGGTTTCGCGGTTCGACCACGGCCGAACTGGTCCTCGACGATTGCGTCGTCCCCGCCGCGAATCTGGTCGGCGAGGAGAATAAGGGCGTCGGCATCGTGATGAGCGGGCTCGATCTCGAACGCGCCACGATCGCCATGATCAACATCGGCATGGCCGAGCGCGCGCTCGAGCTCGCGATCGATTATGCCCGCACCCGGCAACAATTCGGCCAGCCGATCGGCGCGTTCCAGATGGTGCAGGCCAAGCTCGCCGAAATGTATGTCGGCATCGAGACCGCGAAGACCTTCGCCTATCGTGCGCTGGCCGCCTGCAACGATGTGGACGAGGCCGCGGCTGGGCGGGGCGAGATCCACAAATTGACCGCCGCCTCCATCCTCTATGCGGCGGAGATGTGCACGCGCGTGGTCTCCGATGCGGTCCAGATCCACGGCGGCCTGGGCTACATGCGCGAGGCGGAGATCAACCGTCTCTATCGCGCCGCCAAGCTGTTGGAGATTGGCGCGGGCACGACCGAGGTCCGCAAGATGATCATCGCCGGGGAATTGCTGGCGGCGTGACGGCCGCGCTCAAATCGAGCGCGCCACCACCAGTTTCATGATCTCGCTGGTGCCGCCATAGATGCGCTGCACCCGCGCGTCGCGCCACAGCCGTGCGATCGGATATTCGTTCATGTAACCGGCGCCGCCGTGGAGCTGCAGGCAGGCATCGACGATCTCCCACTGGGTCTCGCTGTGCCACAGCTTGCCCGCCGCCGCTTCATATTGATCATATTTGCCGGCCAGATGTCGCTTCAGCGCCCAGTCGAGATGCCCCCAGCCGATCTGGAGCTTCGCCTTGATCTCGGCGAGTGTGAACTGGGTGTTCTGAAAATCGAACACGCTCTTGCCGAACGCCTTGCGTTCCCGGACGAACTTCACCGTTTCGTCAAAGGCGCGCTGGGCGGCCGCCTGCGCGCCGATCACGACGGACAGCCGCTCCTGCGGCAGCTGATTCATCAGATAAGCGAAGCCGCTCCCTTCCTCGCCGATGCAAT
Source organism: Pseudomonadota bacterium (assembly GCA_023424095.1). Classification (GTDB taxonomy): domain Bacteria; phylum Pseudomonadota; class Alphaproteobacteria; order Sphingomonadales; family Sphingomonadaceae; genus Allosphingosinicella. Next base: position 48,948 of record JAFAEG010000018.1, read on the forward strand.
TGGTGATCGGCACCCGCACGTCTTCGAAGAACAATTCGGAGGTATCGGCTGAATGCTGCCCGATCTTGTCGAGGTTGCGTCCGCGCGAAAACCCCTCGCGATCCGTCTCGACGATGATCAGGCTGATGCCCTTGTGGCCCGCACCCGGATCGGTCTTGGCGACGACGATGACGAAGTCGGCAAGCTGACCATTGGTGATGTAGGTCTTGGAGCCGTTCACGACGTAATGGTTGCCGTCGCGCCGGCCGGTCGTGCGGATGCCCTGCAGATCGGAGCCGGCGCCTGGTTCGGTCATCGCGATGGCGCCAATCTTGTCGCCCGCGACCATCTGCGGGAGCCAGTGGCGCTTCAGATCTTCCGAGGCATAATGGAGAATGTAGTCGGTCGCGATGTCGGTGTGCAGCGGCAGGCTCGCGGTCGAGCCGGAATACCACAATTCCTCATCGACGATCGCCGCGTAGGAGAAATCCAGGCCCGGTCCGCCATATTGCTCCGGCACTTGCGGCGACAGCAAGCCATTGTCGCCGCATGTCTTCCAGAAGGACCGGTCGACGATGCCGGCTTCCTCCCAGCGATCAAGGTGGGGATAAAGCTCGCGTTCGAACAGGCGGCGGACGCTTGTCCGGAACAGGGCATGATCCTCGCCATAGCAAGCGCGGTCTTCGGTCGGCAGCACGATCCTCTTCTCCTTCTTATTCGCCCCGCCAGACGGGCCTGCGCTTCTCGGCGAAGGCGCGGGGGCCTTCCTGCGCATCATTGCTGCGATAGGCCCGCTCGAAAGCGGTGCGGGCCGCGCGCAGAGCAGGGGTGAGGCCCATTTCGGTGGCCAGCCGCACCGTTTCTTTGGCGGCGGCGACCGACAAAGGCGCGCAGGCGATGATTTCTTGGGCCAGCGCCACTGAGGCGTCGATCAGCTCGGCCTGGGGCACGACCCGGTTGACCAGGCCGATCTCGTAGGCGCGCGCCGCGTCGATCGGGCGGCCAGTCAGCAATATCTCCATCATGATCCGTTGCGGGATCATGTTGATCAGCGGCGCCGCCCAAGGCGCACCACGGCCGACTTTCGATTCGGTGATCGCGAAGCGGGCATGGTCAGCGGCGACGCACAGGTCGCAGGATTGGGCGAGCAGCCATCCACCGGCGAAGGCGACGCCGTTGATGGCGGCGATGCTGGGCTTGGTCAGCTCGACGGTGTCGCCGGGGATCGGGAACATGCCGCGCGGTGGGACGGCGAGCTGCAATTGCGCCATCTCCTTTAAGTCGCCGCCGGCGCAAAAGGCTTGGTCGCCCGAGCCGGTTAGGATGGCGACGCGCAGCGCAGGGTCGTCCTCGAACCGCGCCCATGCCGCGAACAGCCCCTCGCGCACGCTCTTGCCGAGCGCGTTACGCGCGTCCGGCCGGTTGATAGTGATCAACGCGATGCCGTCTTCGCGCGCTTCGAACAGAACATCGTTGTTCATCAGAATCCCCGCTTCAGCATGGCGTGCGCCCCGCGTTCCAGTTCCTCGCGGAATGACGGCGCGGCGATGGCGATCATCCGCCGGACGCGCTCGCGGACGCCCTGACCCTTGAGCTCGGCGGCCCCATATTCGGTGACGATCAGGTCGGCTTCGGTCCGGGCGGTGGTGACCGGGCCTGACAGGGACAGCACGATCCGGCTGGCGCTGCCGCCCTTGGCCGTGGCGGGCAAGGCGATGATCGCGCGGCCGCCGGACGATCGGGCGCCGGCGCGAACATAATCGACCTGGCCACCAGTCGCGCCGAGATAGCGAGCGCCGGTCTGCTCGGCATTGATCTGACCGGTCAGATCGACCTCGATCGCACTGTTCACCGATACGAGATTCGGGATGGCCGCCAGCACCGCCTCGCCATGGGTCGTATCGGAACTGCGCAGGCCGAAGGCGGGGTTGCGGTCGGCGAAAGCATAGAGGTCGGGGCTGCCGATCAGCGCGCCGGTGATGGTCACCCCGCAGTCGCTTGGCTTCATGCTGTTGTCGACCGCGCCGCTCCTCATCAGCTCACCGATGCCATCCCCGATCATCCCCGAATGGACGCCAAGACGGCGGCGATCGCCGAGCAGGCGCGCGATCGCCTCGGGCACCGCGCCGATCCCCATCTGCAGCACGGCGCCATCCTCGATGTAGGCGCTGGCGTGAGCGGCGATGGCCTGTTCGGTCTCGTTCGGCTCGCCGGAGGCGACGCTTATGGGCGGGCGCGAGGTTTCAACAAAGACATCCAGTTCGCTTGGCGAGACCATCCGGTCACCGGCGATCCAAGGTATTTGATCATTCACCTCGCCGATCACGATACGGGCGGTGTCGATCATCGCCCCGACATAATCGCCGATCAGGCCCAGACTGTGCCGACCGTCCGGCCCCGGCGGGCTCAATTGCGCCAGCGCCACGTCGCAGCGGATCGCGCCGCTCTTCAGATGCGCGCCGATCTGGCCGACATGGGTTGGAATGACATCTAGCACGCCCGCAGCGGCCAGGCGCGCCAGCGTGCCGATCGCACCCATGGACGAGAAAGCGATATGATCGGCATGGTCTGGCGCCAGCGTTTCTGAAAAGGCGCTGCCGACGAAGGCGGAGACGCCGCCGAGATCCGCCCGCTGCGCCACCAAGGCTTCAGTCAGGGTTGTCGGCTCGCCGCAGGCCTGGCCCCAAACGATGCCGTCGCCCGGACGGATCCAGCGCGCCAGATCGAGCGTCTCGACCGCGATGCTTTGGTTCATCGCGGTCCCGCAGGATCGAAATAATCGGGGCGCGGGATGGTCCACTGGTCGCCCCACAATTGATGGCCGCCATCGACCGTGACCACTTCCCCCGTCATGAAGCGGCTCGTCGGCCCCGCGAGGAACAGGATCGCGTTCACCGGATCCTCGACCTCACCCATCCGCCGCATCGCATTGGCGTCGGGGAAGCGTGCGCGCGCTTCTTCGGGATAGACGTTCATCCCTTCGGTCGAGATCACGCCCGGCGCGACGCAATTGATCCGGATGTCAAGCGGCGCCCACTCGACCGCGACGGTCTTCGACAGATAGATCACGCCGGCCCGCGCTGCGCAGGTGTGGGCGACGCCGGGCATGCCGCGCGTGATCTGCGCCACGACATTGACGATCACGCCGGGGGCGGCGGCGTCCCGCCAACGCCGCGCCGCCGCCTGCATCATGTGCCAGGTGCCGTTGAGATTGGTGTCGATGACGGCGCTCCAGCCCTTCACCGAAAAATCGATCGCGGCCTGCGGGAATTGCCCGCCGGCATTGTTGACCAGAATGTCGAGCCGCCCGAACCGTTCGTAAATGGCATCGAACAGACCGGCGACCGCATCCGGATCGCGGATCGAAACAGGGTGGATCAGCCGGTCGCAGCCGTAGCGGACGAGGGCCGCATCGGTGGCCGCAAGCTTTTCGGCATTGCGCCCGCACAGGACCAGCTTTGCGCCGAGCCGCGCGAAGGCATGGGCGGTGGCTCGGCCGATCCCCGATCCGGCGCCGGAGACCAGAACGACCTTCCCGGCGAACAGGCCCTCCGCGAAAGCCAGCGGAAGCGTGGCCAGCTCCTCGTCGGTGCGCCCGTAGCTCTGCTCGCTCATCGGCCTACCCGTTCCAGCAAGGCCGCGGCGCGCACCAGATGCGGCCGGTCCAGCATTTCGCCATCGAGTGCAAGCGTGCCCGCCTGCGGTGCGGCGTCGAACAGAGCCACAATTCGCGCGGCGCGAGCGATTTCCTCTTCGCTCGGTGCGAAGGCGCGGTTGATCGTTTCGACCTGATCCGGGTGAATCGCGATCATACCGGTAAAGCCGGCCCGCCGCGCCGCGCCGGCGATTTGCTCAAGCCCGGCGGGATCGCGGAAGTCGCCATGCATCGTTTCGATCGCGCTGACTCCAGCGGCGGCCGCGCCGGTCAGGCACAGGCTTCGCGCCAATTGGTAAGTGAAGTCATATTCGCCCGCGGAATCGCGATTGTGGGTCGCGCCGATCGCGGTGGCGATGTCTTCCGCGCCCCAGGTCAACGCGGAGAGACGCGGCGTGCCGGCATAGCCGCCGATCGCGAACATCGCGGCCGGGGTCTCGGTCGCCACCACCATCGTGCGGATCGTTTCGAGCGCCAGTCCGGCGGCGGCCTCAAGCGCGCTCAGATAATGGTGGAGCCGAAGCGCCTCTTCCGGCCCAGCCTTGGGCAACAAGATCCCGTCCGGCCGCCCGGGGACGATCGCCGCGAGATCGAGCAGTGCGTCGCGTGTCGCCAGCGGATTGATCCGCACCCACAGCGGCGTCGGGCGGTCACGCTCGCCGAGCCGCGCCGCGACCATCTCACGCGCGGCCGGCTTGGCGGGAGGCGCGACCGCGTCCTCCAGGTCGAGGATCACGAGGTCGGCATCGCTCGCGCAGGCCTTTTCCATCTTCCGTGCGCTGTCGCCCGGCGCGAACAGCAGCGAGCGGGCGGTGAGCCTAGAAAGCGACACGATCACCGCCTTTGAGTGACAGGATTTCCCTGGCTTCGTCCGGTGTCGCGACTTCGTGGCCCAGCCCTTCGATGATCTTGCGGACCTGGAGCACCTGCTCCGCGTTGCTCCGCGCGAGCTGGCCCTTGCTAAGCCACAGGCTGTCTTCCAGCCCGACACGGACATGACCGCCCATCGCGGCCGCCATCGCCGCAACCTTCATCTGCGCGGCGCCCGCGCCCAGCACCGACCAACGATATTTGTCGCCGAACAGCCGGTCCGCGGTCCGCTTCATGTGCATCACGTCGTCGGGATGCGGGCCGATGCCGCCGAGCAGGCCGAACACCGTCTGGATGAACAAGGGTGCCTGGACGAGCCCTTCGGTCCAGAAATAGTGGAGATTGTAGAGGTGGCTCGTGTCGTAGCACTCGAACTCGTAGCGTGTGCGCGTCTCGTTCAGCGTTTCGAGCGCGTAGCGTATGTCCTTGAAGCTGTTGCGGAAGACGAGGTCGTGGGAGCCCTCCAGCATCGCTGGCTCCCACTCGTGCTTGAAGTGCTTGTAGCGCTTCAGCATGGGGAACAGGCCGAAGTTCATCGACCCCATGTTGAGGCTCGCGACTTCGGGCTTCCACACCGCCGCCGGCCGCACCCGTTCCTCCACGCTCATATAGGGCGAACCGCCCGTGGTGAGGTTCACCACCACATCCGATCTTTGCTTGATGACGCGCAGGAATGGCTCGAACGCTTCCGGCGACTGGTCGGGCCGCCCATCGAGCGGATTGCGTGCATGCAGGTGGACGATCGCCGCGCCCGCCTCCGCCGCGCCCAGCGCCGCGTCCGCGATCTCCTCCGCCGTGACCGGCAGGTGCGGCGACATGCTCGGCGTGTGGATCGACCCCGTCACCGCACAGCTGATGATGACCTTGGACCGCACGTCGCACCCTCTTGAAGGATCATATCTCGACCTATAGTGAATGGCATTCATTTTTGTGTCAATGCCACGGGAGCGTGTTGGAAGATGGCTGAGAGACACCTTCTCGCCGAGGTCAGCGACGGGATCGGCACGATGATCCTCAATCGCCCGGCGTCGCTCAATGCGCTTTCCGACGAGATGGTCGAGGGCATGATCCATTGGTGCGGGCGGTTTGAAGCGGACCCGTCTGTACGCTGCGTTGTGCTGAAGGGCGCGGGCGAACATTTCCTGTCCGGCGGGGACATCAAGGAATTCCGTCGCCAGCTGCTGGAGGAGCGCGGCGCCCATCTGGCGGGCATCGAGCGGCGGGTGGTGGACGGCCATCTCGCGATCGCGAGAATGCGGCGAATGGGGAAGCCGGTCCTTGCCGTCCTGCAAGGCGCGGTGGCGGGCTACGGGATCGGCCTCATGCTGGCCGCCGACCTCGCCATCGCGGCCGACAACAGCTTTTTCACCATGGCCTATCGCCATATCGGTCTTAGCTCCGACGCAGGCGCAACCTATTTCCTGCCGCGTGTGATCGGGGAGCGCCGCGCGCTGGAGCTGGCCTTGCTTGGAGACCGCTTCGATGCCGCGCGGGCGCTTGATCTCGGTTTGGTCAACTGGGTCGTTCCCAGCGCAGAGTTGGAGAGCGAAACGGATCGCATCGCTCGCCGCCTTGCCGATGGTCCGACGGCCGCGCTAGGTGAGGCCAAGCGGCTGCTGCGCAATTCACTCGACACCAGTTGGGATGCCCAGTCTGCCGACGAGGCCGAAAGCATCGCGCGATTGATGGCGACGAATGACCATCTGGAAGGACTCGACGCGTTTACCGAACGCCGTCCGCCGCGCTTCTCCGGCAGCTAAAGCGTGAAATCCAGGGACGTTCACGCAAAGCGCATCTGCAAGGCCGGCAACCGGTCATCAAACTGTCGGTGTGCACCAAGAGTAAGGTGCGTAACAGACTGGCTCCACCGCCACCCACCCGCCTAACTCTGCTCCCGCCGCCGGGCGGCGAGCCGGAATGGCGCGGAACCGCGGTGTTTCCGCTCCCGAAACCGTGTCTCGCCCTGCTTGAATACCGTCGCCGGGAGACATTCCTGCGCCGTTTCCGGCCCCGGTCTCTGGCGTGACCGAGCCACGCACCGTTTCAGTCTCGACCTGCTATTCCTGTTATCGCTTTAATCGAGGCGACGATGCGGGCGCGCGACCGCGCGGTTGAACCAGAAACCATCGGGTTTCCGCCACTTTCTTGGGCAATCGGCTCAGCACGACGCAAAAAATAACAGGCCGGGAACAGGCGATAAAGTCGGCCGATCAGGCCGCTAAATGAGCCTTAACAGGCTGTATCAGGCCCTGCCGCTTTCAGACCCGAACAACCGACGCTGCTCATGCCAGTCCAACGGCAGGGGCGCCGAGAGCAGCGACGCCAGGGTAAGCCCCGCCGGCTGCCGGCCTTCGAGGATCATGTTCTGAATGTCGGGCGCGAGGAAAGCGAGCCCCGAGAGCTTGCGAAGATAGGGGTCGGCAATTCCTTTGGCGTCGTCGATGGACGCCCGGGCATCCATCATGTCGATACCGTGCCTGTCCAGTTCCGCGTGGGCGCGCCGCAGGCCGGCGATCAAGGCGCGATCCGGCCGCGACTTGCGGACGCCGGCGCCCGGGTCGACCAGCCACGTCCTTCCGCCGCGCGTGCGAAGCTCCAGCGGCGATCGAAGCTGGAGGATGGAATCAACAACGGCGCAGCTGTCGGGTGCTTCCACTCGGGCAGCCCAGTCTTCGAGGGGAGGCGTCTCGATATCGATTATGATCCATTCACGATGAAGCTGGATGCGCTTCACGAACGACAGGAGGTCAGCAAGCAGCGCCTCCCGTCTTCCGGACCAGCGGCGCAGCCGTTCCAGCAGGGCTTCCTCGAGCGGGGCGGCGGAGACGCGCGACAGCATATCGCCCTGAACGGAGCCGCCCGTCAGCAGAGGGGCCGACACGTAGTATAGATAATGCCTGCCGTGGCGGTTGCGGGAGTGGGTCGGGGACATGCGATTGCCGTCGGCGTCGAACAGCAGCCCGACAAGCGGTGCCCGGCGGATGGTGCGCGCGCCGCGCGTGACCGCATTACTTGCGAGGCGCGCCTGCACCGCGTCGAACAGCGCCGAGTCGATGATGGCGGGATGCTGGCCCGGATGACTTTTGCCCTTGTGGACGATCTCGCCGAGATAGAGCCGGTTGCGCAAAAGGTGGAACAGGGCGCCGCGGCTGAACGGCACGCCGCCCCGCGTCCGGCCACTAGCGGCGGTCCATCGCTTGGTGACGACGCGCTCGGCGGCAAGCGCCCGGACAAGAGCGTTCACCGAGCCCAGTTCCAGGAAGCGGGCAAAGATGGCGCGGACCAGCTCCGCCTCGGACTGGACGACGACGAGGGTGCGATCCCTCGGCTCGTAGCCGAGCGCCGGCGTTCCCCCCATCCACATGCCCCTGGCCTTGGACGCGGCGATCTTGTCCCTGATGCGCTCGCCGGTAACCTCGCGCTCGAACTGGGCAAAAGAGAGCAGCACATTGAGGGTCAGGCGCCCCATTGAGGAGGTGGTGTTGAACGCCTGCGTCACGGACACGAACGAGACGCCGTGCCGGTCGAACAGCTCCACCATCTTCGCGAAGTCGGCAAGGCTGCGGGTGAGCCGGTCGACCTTATAGACGACGATAATGTCGACCTTGCCCGCCGCGATGTCCGCCAGCAGGCGGGCGAGGCCCGGCCGGTCCATCGTGCCGCCCGACCAGCCGCCGTCGTCATAGGCGGTGCGGATCACGGTCCAGCGCTCGCCCTTCTGGGAGGCGATGTAAGCCTCGCACGCCTCGCGCTGCGCATCGAGGCTGTTGAAAGACTGATCGAGCCCCTCCTCCGTGCTTTTGCGCGTGTAGATCGCGCAGCGCAGCCTGATCATGCCTCAACCCTGAGGCCGAAGAAGCGGGGACCGTTCCAGCGCGTACCGGTGATGGCCCTCGCAATCTCCGACAGGCTCTTCCAGTGCCGCCCGGCATAGACAAAGCCGTCAGTCACGGCCTCCACCTCGTGCCGGACACCCTTCCACTCCCGCGCGATCAGCGAGCCAGGGTTGAGGCGGGTCTCGCGCGCCGCCGCACTGCCGCGCAAGAGGCGTCGGGTCGCCCGGTCAAGACCGCCTTCCAGCCCTGCCTGTATGCGCCAGGCCAGAACACGGCGGAGCAGGTCGGCCGAGCGAAGCCGGGGCGGCGCGCCATAGCGCCGCCCCCATTCCTCGCGGAGCTCATTCAGCGACGCGGTCTCCAGCGTCGCGATCAACCCGGTGACGCCACGTCCGCCGCGCCGATGCGATAGACGCGGCCCGCATCGGTCTTCTCCGACGAGACCGACTTGCCGAGCTTCTTCTTCACCGTCCCGGCAAGAAACCCGCGCACCGAATGCGCCTGCCAGCCGGTCGCTGCCATCATCGCGTCGATCGTCGCGCCGCCGGGGCGGGTCAGCAAGGCGATCACCGTGTCGGACTTGGTGGTCTTCACGGCCGGGATCGAGCTGCCGCCAATCGGCTTCGCGGACTTGCGGCCCTTCACCGGCGCCTGCTTGATGGTCTCGGTGTTCGTCATGTCTGCCTCCTTCGTGCGGCGGGATCGCCGCACTGCCGCAGGCCCCGACGACGCAGGCGTGGCGGGGATGCCGCGGGAGCCTGGGGCCCCGGGGGCAGGAGGACACACGCTCTGCTGGCGGGCGAAGTCCAGTCCTTTCCGTGAAGCTCTCACAACTTTTGGGGTGTGGCCTTGCGAGTGCCGCTACGTACGTATCGTCTGCTTTGCGCCCTTCGCTGCCCTTCGCGGCGTGCTGATCGAACGTCGGCTAAGCGCAAAATAGTGCATTCGGGCTTGAATTCGTGTAACTCGAAAAGCGGCCACCCGGACGGAGCGGGAACAACTCCCGTGTCATCCTGACTATACAATATCCGGCGAAACTGGAGTAGGTTAGCCTAGCCTTGGAGGGGGCAGGAATGGCGATCAGCGCCGCACTCAGAACAAAGCTGCTCGGCGCGATCGACACCGACACATTAGTCTTCCTCTGTGGGGCCGGCCTGTCCATGCCTTCACCAAGCTATCTCCCGAGCGCAGCCCGCGTCGCGGAGATCTGCTACGACAAATGGCTCGCCAACGAAGCGCTAGATGCCAATCTCAAATATGACGTCGATAAGCTCGCGGGCCATTTCCACGCCAGCAATGATTTCGAACCGATCTTCATCCCCTTGGTGCCTTGGAATGATCTGTCGGGCGCGCCCAACAAGGGCCACGCGGCCATCGCCGATCTGCTCGTGAGCCGGGCCGCGCATGCCGCGCTCTCCGCCAATTTCGACACGATGATCGAACGTTGGGCCGAACAGCGCAAAGTCGCGATGCAGGGGGCGCTCACGGGCCACGAGGCAACCAGCTTCGCCGCCGCGACCAGCCCGCTCCTTAAGTTTCACGGCTGCATGCAGCGCGGTCGCCGGGCGACGCTATGGACGACGGCGCAGTTGGCCGAGCCCGCCATCCAGGCGCGAGTCGAGAGCTGTTCGCAATGGATGAACTTGCATCTGCCGAACCGACATCTGGTGGTGGTCGGTTTCTGGACCGATTGGGGTTATCTGAACGATGTGCTGGCGAACGCCTTCACCATCACCAACGCTTTGTCCGTGACCGTGATCGACCCGACGCAGAGCGCCGACCTCCAAGCCAAGGCTCCGCAATTGTGGGACAAATTGACGACTTTGAGCGCCGCGTTCGAGCACATCGAGGAGTCAGGCGATCACATCCTCGAGGAGCTGCGCGTCGAATACTCAAAAAGCTGGGCCAGGAAATTTTATGCCTTGGGACAGCCGCTCGCGACGGGCAGCGGAATTGCGCACGTGCCGTCCCCGGACGGCCTGAGCTGCGACGAGCTCTACGATCTCCGACGGGATGTGGAGGGGGTGCCCTATACGCGGGCGGCGATGCAAAAGGCGCCCCCAGCGGACACTGCACAAGCCGCCTTCGCCCATATCGAGCTTGGCAATGACGGCGCTGTGCAGGCCGGCGCGTGGCTGGAGCATGGCGGGCGGACGGTACGGATCGTCAATGGGGCCGGCCGCGGCCTCAGCGAAGTGAAGGAAGCCCATAAGGAGCCGCCCAACTTGGCCCAGCCTGACATCGTCCTGTGCGCCGGGGCGATCGATCTCGGCGTCCCAGCCAAGCTGATCGCAACCGGTAAGGGCGCGAGCATCGTCAGCCCGGCGCCGGGCGGCGGCGCGAAATGGCTAACCCGCGCCGACGCGCGTACAGAGCTGGGCCTGTGATCGACCTGCTCTCCACCTCGCAGATACTGCTACGCGACGCCGGGTTCACCGTCCGCCTGAGCTCGGTGGGCCACCGGCCGGTGGTCTGCTTCGAGGACAATGCGCTGGTCGGATTTTGCAGTTCGTTCGAGCAAACGGACGAGCTGATCGAAGGGTGGAAGGCCTTCGAAAGCGAGATTCTGAACCGCTTCGCGGGTGACATTCGCGCCGCAGGCGACAAGGCGTGGAACGTATATTGCGTATTCCTGTGCGGCGGCGCGGGCGATGGGACGCAAAAGCGCGCGGTGAGCTGGATCGAGGAGGATCTCGAACGGACGCGCAAGGTCGCTGCCTGCGACATCGCAAGCCGCGAGGATCTGGTGCGGGTCCTGTTGCCAGTGCTGCCGGTTCAATATCAGCCTGCGCTCCAGCATGAGGATTTGACGGCGCGCTTGCAAAAACGGATCGCCGACATCGCGCCCCAGGCGGCGCATGCCATATTGGATCTGGAGGTTCCGGTTTCGGAGGCGGTCCGCCTGCTCGGTGAACGGCCATGAGATTTTCGTATGTAGAGGTCGCGGGTTTCCGGGGATTCAAGGACGCAACACGCTTCGACTTCCCAGCCGGGTTCGTCGTGCTCACCGGCCGCAACGGCGCAGGAAAGAGCACGGTCCTCGATGCGATCGACTATGCCTTCACCGGTACGATCAACAAATATGCGGTCAAGGGCGCTAAGGGCGGCGGCCTCGACAGCCATATCTGGTGGGTCGGCGATGGCACGCCGGCGGCTCAGTATGTTGAGATCGGGCTGATCGCGCCGAACGGCGAAGCGTTCAAGATTTTCCGCAGCCGCGACCGCGGCCTGCAGATCTCCTTGGACGAGGTGGCGAAGCAAATCTGCTCCGATCAAATGGCTCAGTGTCCGTGGCAGGAGACTCTCGTCCAAACCACGCTCATCCGGGACGAGACCTTGTCCGGCCTCAGCCTTGACCTGCCAGAGCAGGCGCGCTTCGAAGCCGTTCGCGCCGCGATCGGCGGCCTCACCGGGCCGGATCATTCCGAGCGGACGAGCGAGCTGGGTAAGGCCGCCGCCACGGCCAAGCGGACGCAGGACGCTAAGCTTGCGGAGGCGCAGGCCGAGCTTGGCCGAGCGCTTTCGGCGCTCACCGAAGCGCGCAGCATCGCCGAACGTCAGGCTGACGTGTCCGAGGCCGAAGCGATCATCCAGCGAATGGCGCACGAACTCGTCGCGACTGGCGGAGATCGATCAGAAGCGCTCAGGCGCGGGGTCGCGGAACGCAAGCAATCAATCCCTGTCTTGATGGATGCTATCGTCCGCGCAGAAGCGGCCGTCGCGGAGGAACGCTTTTTCACCTCGGACGAGGGGATCGCCAGTTCGCTTGCGCTTGCAGCGCAGGCGGAAGCGCTCGAGCAGAGCCAGAGCCAGGCGCGGGCGGCCCTCGACGACGCACAACGTGCGGCTACCGCCCAGCAGGAAGCCGATTCTTTCGCCGCTCACATGATCGCCTTGCTCCAACATGGAGAAGAAATTGGTCTGGTCGCGGGGCATTGCCCGCTCTGTAACGCCGCTCGCGGTGATGCCGAATTCGCCGCCGCGATCGGGGCGGCCCGGGCGCGACTGCAGGCCCGAGGCGAGGCGGCCGCCCGGACGGCCGACGCCTTGGCGAATGCCCAATTGATAGCCCGCCAGACCGAGCAGGAGCTTGCGGAGGCGAAGCGGACGCTCGAAGAGCTCGATGCCCAGCGTGCCCGCTCCTCCCAGGCGCTCGCCGTGGTTCGCGCCGTCTTCGAGCGTTATGATCTGCCCGCTGAGCCGCTCAATACTGAGCAGGTCCGGACCCTGGTGCTGAAGCGGCAGGAGGAGACGGCACAGCTCGAACATGCATTGTTCATCCTTGAGGCGTCCGGCGCGCACGACCGGGTCACTGCGCTGGAAACGCGGATCGCGCAGCTCCGCGAGAATGTGGAAGAGGAATCCCTGCGCGCCACCGCTGCCGACCGGGCCGTCGAGGCCGCTAAGCAGATCGACAAGGCCGCGAAGTCCGTGGCCAACCAGATCCTTACCGAACAGTTCGACACAGTGATGCCGCTCCTCAAAGAGTTGTACCAGCGCCTCCGCCCCCACACGGACTGGCGGGAGATCGAGACCGACTTTGGCGGTGAGGTGCGAGCGTCGCTTAATTTCACGGTAGGCGACGGCCGGAACCCGCAATTCCTTTTCAGCAGCGGCCAGCGGCGGGCGGCGGGCCTCGCCTTCCTGCTCGCTATCCATCTTTCACGGCCCTGGTGCCGGTTGCGCTCGCTGCTGCTGGACGACCCGGTCCAGCATATCGACGATTATCGTGCCTTAAATCTGGTCGAGGTGCTGTCTGCGATTCGGCGGATGGGGCGGCAAGTCATTATTGCCGTGGAGGACCCGGCTTTAGCTGACCTCTTGTGCCGGCGGCTGCGGAGCACACCGGAGGAGACGGGCCGCCGTTTCGACCTGTCTTTTGGGCCAAACGGATCGGCGATTATTGTCAGCGCGGAGGATGTCCGGCCGCTGCCTCGGGAAGTGCTTCGTCTCGCCGAAGCGTCCTGAATTCTTCCTTGGCAGAAAGGTGGGGCGCGGCTCCGACGCAGCTAGTTCGCGCTGTCAGTCGAACTCTGGCTCTGGTCGCATCTACCCCAATGCATCCGGTCCACTTTCGTCCAGATCCGGACGTTCAGCACCGGGCCCAGCCATGTCTGGGATGGGCGCATTGCTGCCAATGTGTGTGGACGACCGATGTGCGCCCATGACGGCCGTTGACCGGCAGTCGGCTGTTCGACCGAAGATGGGGCTAAGCGGACGCTCGGCGGTCGAGCGCCCGTTGGCCGCGGAGGGCGCTTCGCGTCCTAATCCCGAAAGATTCTTTAACCGCAACCGCTGGCGGCAAAGCGCGTTCATTAGGCATCCCGCGCAGTATCGAAGGATGATCGTGGCCGAGCCAAGACCCATGTCGCCCCCGCTGCACCCGCTCCATGCGATGCTGCTCGCGTTCCCGTTGGCCCTCTTCGTCAGCGGCTTTCTGTTCGACTGGGCCTATTGGTCGACCACGCACTGGCAGTGGCTGAACTTCGCCGCATGGATGAATGCAGGCGGACTTTTTGTGGGTGCCTTCGTTGTGCTATGGGCGCTGGTCAGCCTGATCCGCAGCCGCCGGCGACTCTGGCCGGCCATCTATTTTGGGCTTGCGCTTGTCATGTGGCTGCTCGGCTTCCTCAATGCGCTGGTGCACGGACGCGACGCTTTCGGCAGCATGCCGCTCGGCCTCTATCTGTCGTCGATTGTCGCCCTGCTGGCGATCGCCGCTGCCTGGATCGGCTATTCGGGGCGCCATCTAGGAGACGCACGTTGACCCGTTTCCGTACCATCGTCGCCTCCGCCGCCGTTCTGACGCTCGCCTCGTGCAGCGGCGAGCCCGACCCGCCAACCTATGGCGCCGATCCCGCGCTGCCCGACTATCGCGCCGAGCTGGTCCCGAGCATGAAGATCGCTGGGCCAGCAAGCTGGGGCGACGAGCGGCCCACCGTGCCCGCGGGCTATACGATCACGCCGATCGCGACCGATCTCGGCATTCCGCGTCAGACCCTGGTGCTGCCCAATGGCGACATCTTGGTGGCGGAAGGCACCGGCGACACCGCACCGCCGTTGCGGCCGAAAGATTTCATCGCCGGCATCATCAAGGCGCGCGGCAAGAGCGGTGCGGAAGGCGGCGATCGGCTCACTTTGCTCCGCGATGCCGATGGCGACGGCAGCTATGAGGGCCGCACGATCTTCGCCGAGAACCTGAACGCGCCTTATGGTCTCGCTCTAATCGGCGACGGGCTTTACGTCGCCAATCAGGATTCGCTGGTGCGCTTCGATTATGCCGTTGGGCAAACCGCCGCGTCCGCTCCGCCGCGCAAGATCGCCGACCTGCCGTCGGCCATCAACCATCATTGGACCAAGGCGATGACGGCCAGCCTGGACGGGCGGTTCGTCTATGTCGGCATCGGCTCCAACAGCAATATCGTCGAGCGCGGTTGGGAGGCCGAGGTCAACCGCGCGATGGTCTGGCAAATCGACGTCGCGACCGGCGCTCACCGCCCCTATGCGACGGGCCTGCGCAACCCGAGCGCGCTGGCGACGCAGCCGGGCAGCGGCACCCTGTGGGCAGCAGTCAACGAGCGCGATGAAATTGGGCCCAATCAGGCCCCCGATTATGTGACTTCGGTACGGGACGGCGGCTTCTATGGCTGGCCTTATGCCTATTGGGGCCAGAATGTGGATCCGCGCGCCCAGCCGCAGGATCCGGCCAAAGTCGCGGCCTCGATCCGTCCGGATTACAGCCTGGGTTCGCACGTCGCGCCGCTTGGCCTCGCTTTTTCGGTGCCGGAGATGGGCGGACAGTTTGGCGAGGGCATGTTTGTCGGCCAGCATGGCAGCTGGAACCGCAGCGTACCCGTCGGCTACAATGTTGTCTTCGTGCCGTTCCGCGACGGCCGCCCCGCCGGTCAGCCGATCGAATTCGCCACCGGCTTCCTCAAGGACGGGCAGGCGCGCGGCCGGCCCGTCGGCGTGACGGTGGACCCGCGCGGCGCGCTGATCATTGCCGATGACATGTCGAATACGGTCTGGCGGGTCACTCGGACCGGGCCATAACAGCGGTGACGAGCCCGTTGCAGTACCTGCCCTATTGCGGCTTCGCGCCGGAGCCGGCGGGGTTGCTGGTTCACTGGAATCTCGACCCATGGCTGCTGGCAGTGCTCGCCGGGGCAGCGATTGTTGCGGTCCGGGTGACGACGGGACGCGAGCGCGTGCTGGCCTTCGCCGCGATCGGCGTTGCGATCCTGCTCTTCGTGTCGCCACTCTGTGCGCTGACCTCGGCCTTGTTCGCCGCGCGCAGCGCCCACCATCTGCTGCTGACGACCCTACTCGCAGGGTTGATCGCGTTTGTCCTGCCGGTCCGCTGGCCGCGCCTCATATCGCTGCCGTGGTGGACCGGGCTCAGCGCCGTGACGATGTGGCTCTGGCACGCCCCGCCGCTTTATACCGCCGCTCTGTCCAGCGACCTCGTCTACTGGCTGATGCAGGCCAGCCTGCTGGCGACCGCAATCGGCTTCTGGCGCGCCGTTCGCTTCGCGACGCCGGCCGGAGCGGTGATCGCCCTGTTGACCTACATGGTGCAGATGGGCCTGCTCGGCGCCTTGCTGTCCTTCGGCTCGACCGCTTTTTATACCCCGCATGCGCTTACCACTCTGGCGTGGGGGATGACGCAATTGCAGGACCAGCAGCTTGGCGGGTTGATCATGTGGGTGCCGGGCGCCGCGAGTTATTTGCTCGTCGCCCTCATCCGGCTGCGCGAGATGCTGGCCGAGGACCGCGAGCCCGCCCCGGCATGATCCGCGAACTCAGGGCCTGGGCCGCTACTCACACAGAGCGCGGCAAATACACGCCGGTCGGCATCGCCTTTCACTGGCTCATGGCGGCGCTTGTGCTGTTTCAGCTCGGCTGGGGCTTCTATGCCGGGATGGTCGACGTCGGCGGCAACAAGATCGTCGCCTATCAGGTCCATGCCGCGGTCGGCCTGCCGATCCTGCTGCTGGCGGTCGCGCGGCTGGCGTGGCGGATGGTGATCCCCGGCCCGGTCAACGACGCCGACCGGCTGGGCGCGCAGACGCACATTGCCCGTGCGATCCACGTGCTGTTCTACATCGCCTTCTTCGGCCTCCCGCTGAGCGGCTGGTTGATGTGGTCGTCGATCGCCGAGCCGGAGCCGCTTTATCTGGCCGGACTGCTGCCCTGGCCGGCCTTGCCGTTAGACAGCCTGGAACTGACCACCCGCTGGGCGATCCTCGACATCGCCGAGGACGTCCATTGGCTCTTGGTCTGGATGCTGGTCATCATCGTGCCGCTTCATGTGGGCGCTGCCCTGAAACATCATTTCTGGGACCGGCACGATGTGCTGACGGGGATGCTGCCGGAGATTCCGGACTCGGCGGACCACCGGGAAGCGAGGCCGCATAGTCAGCGAGCGGCCGGATCTCCTCCGGCCGAAGCCGGCGGCTAATCTCGAGCATGACGTTGTCGGGATCGCTGCGCCGCTCGCTGCGCCGCCACTGATCGAGCTGCTCGGCGAGATAGAAAGCGCTATGACCGCCGAGCGGCGGATTGCCGGTGCCGACCCCTTCCCCCGCCGCGCCGTGGCAGACAGCACAAGGCTGCAAGCCACGCGACGGATCGGCCGACGCGTAAAGAGCCGGCGGCGGGCCGTGCGGCATCGGACCCGGCGTGAACGGCATTTGTGCATAGTAGGCCGAGACGAGCTGGCGGTCGCGCCACGGCAGCCGTGCGGCGAGATAGGCCATCGCTTCATGCTTGCGCCGCCCCGTCGCATAGGCCTCCAGCTGCGCTTCCAGATAGCCGCGATCGAGCCCGGCTAGGCGGGGCGCACCGGCGCCATCGCCGCGCCCGTCGAGGCCGTGGCAGGTGAAACAAGCATAGGTCGCGCCGGCATCGCCGCCGCTGAGAGCGACCATTTCCCCGCTTGCCGTGAAGCGGTCCGCCGAGGTCCGGTCCACGGCATAGCATCCGCCGAGCGCGAGCAAGGCGACCGCTGTCAGGCATGATTGGAGCCGGCGGCTGGCCATGACCGGGGAACCTCTCCGCCCGGCCATGGTTCCGGTCTCGTGGAGCCGCTTGCGACGCGCGGCGCTCATGGGGGAAGCTTGACGACCACGGCGATCATCACTGCACTGGCTGTGCTGCTGACCCTGGCAGCGTGCAAGCCGCAACCCGACGCGCGCCCCGAACTTCCGCACGCCGATGCTGAGCGCGGCCGCGTGGCGATGGAGCGGGTCGGCTGCGGCGCCTGCCATTTGATCCCCGGAGTCTGGCCGAACGGGCGCGCGGGACCGTCGCTGGAGGCGTTCGCTGGACAGGGCCTGATCGCCGGCAGGCTGCCGAACCGGCCGGATATACTCGCCGCCTTCGTCGCCGATGCGCCTCGCCTGCTGCCCGACACGGCGATGCCCGCCATGCCACTAACGGAGGAGGAAGCGCGCGACGTCGCCGCTTACCTCTACACGCTCGATGGCCGCTGAAGGGACCGCCGGCTGGCCGCCGCCGGTGCTTGATCCGGCCGGGCCTTATGCGAATTCGGTCAGCCTGCTCAGTTGGGTGCTGTTCGCAATGGCGGCGGCGGTTACGCTGATCGTGCTGGTGGCGCTTTGGGTGGCGATTCGGGGGAGCGAGAAGACTCGCAAGCGGCTGGGCGGCCAGAAGGCGGTACTAATTGGCGGGGTCGCCTTTCCGGTCGTGGTGCTAACCGCCTTGCTGGTGTGGGGCCTGTCGCTGACCCGTGACCTAACTGCGCCGATCACCGGCGACGAGATGCGCGTGCGCGTGACCGGCGAGATGTGGTGGTGGCGGGTCGATTATCTGGACGCGGCCGGCGCGCCGATGCTGGCCGACGCGAACGAGCTACACATTCCGGTCGGCCAGCCGGTGGTGCTGGAGCTGGAATCGGCGGACGTCATCCACAGCTTCTGGGTGCCGCGCCTGTCGGGCAAGCTCGATATGATCCCCGGGCGAACCAATCTGCTACGCATCCAAGCCGATGAGCCGGGCGTCTTCGGCGGCCAGTGCGCGGAATATTGCGGCGGGCCGCACGCGCTGATGGGCTTCGTCGTGGTCGCCCATGCGCCCGAGGAGTTCGCGCTGCTGATAGCGGAACGGCGGACGCCGCCAACGCTCCTGCCGCCCACCGAGGAAGTGGCTCGAGGCGCAGAACTGTTCCGTTCCACCGGCTGCGCCGCCTGCCACCGCGTCGCGGGATCGGACGCCAACGGCCTCGCGGGGCCAGATCTCAGCCATGTCGGCAGCCGCCGGACGCTGGGCGCGGGCATCATCCCCAACAATCGCGGCACGATGATAGGCTGGATCGCGAACAGCCAGGCGATCAAGCCCGGCAACCGCATGCCTCCTTACGCCGTACTGAGCGCCGAAGAGCTGCGCGCTATCGCCGCCTATCTCGAGACACAGCGGTGAAGTCGGAAACGGGCTTCGATCCGGCACTTTACGATCGCTTCCCGACGCCGCCACGCCCCGACAGCGAGGTCGAGGAGCTGGAGCGCATCTGGTGCCGGCCGCGCGGCTGGGAGCTGCTGGGCGCGGTCAACAACAATTATATCGGCATCTTCTACGTCGGCGCGGCTTTCCTGTTCTTCCTGCTCGCCGGCATTCTCGCGCTGGTGATGCGCACGCAGCTGGCGCTACCGATGCAGGGCATCTTGCCGCAGGAGACCTACAACCAGTTCTTCACGATGCACGGCACGATCATGATGTTCCTGTTCGCCGTGCCGATGATGGAGGCGCTCGGAATCCTGCTGCTGCCGCAGATGCTGGCGGCGCGCGACCTGCCTTTCCCGCGCCTTTCCGCTTACGCCTTCTGGGCCTATTTCGTCGGCGGCCTGTGCTTCTTCGCGTCGCTGTTCTTCGGCCTCGCGCCGGACGGCGGCTGGTTCATGTACCCGCCTTACACCAGCACGACCTATTCGCCCGGCATCAACGCCGATTTCTGGCTGCTCGGCATCGGCTTCATCGAAATCTCCGCCATCGCCGGCGCGATCGAGATCATCGTTGGCGTGCTGCGCACCCGCGCGCCCGGCATGACGCTGGCCAAGATGCCGATCTTTGCCTGGGGGATGCTGGTCTTCGCGGTGATGATCATCATCGCCTTCCCCTCGGTGATCCTCGCCACCCTGCTGCTCGAGCTGGAACGGGCGCTCGACTGGCCCTTCTTCGATTCGACCCGCGGCGGCGATCCGATCCTGTGGCAGCATCTGTTCTGGTTTTTCGGCCACCCCGAGGTCTACATCATCTTCCTGCCCGCCGCGGCCCTGGTGTCGATGATGATCCCGGCGCTCGCCAAGGCGAAACTGGTCGGCCACGACCTCATCGTTCTCGCCTTTCTCGCCACCGCCTTCATCAGCTTCGGCGTGTGGGCACACCACATGTTCACAGTCGGCATCCCGGCGCTTTCCACCGGGCTGTTCTCGGCCGCGAGCATGGCGGTCAGCGTGCCGGCGGGCATCCAAGTCTTCGCTTGGATCGCGACCTTTGCGGTCGGGAAACCGAAGCTGAACACGCCGACCCTGTTCGTACTCGGCGGGCTGGTCATCTTCGTGCTCGGCGGGCTGACCGGGGTGATGCTGGCGATGGTGCCTTTCAACTGGCAGGCGCACGACAGCTACTTCATCGTCGCCCACCTGCACTACGTGTTGATCGGCGGCGCAGTCTTCCCGATGTTCGCCGTCTTCTATTACTGGATGGGCATGGTCAGCCGCCGGCCGCTGTCGGAGAAGTGGGGGAAGTGGTCATTCTGGCTGATGTTTGCCGGCACCCACATCGCTTTCCTGCCCATGCACCTCACCGGCCTGATGGGTATGCCACGCCGGGTTTTCACCTATCTGCCCGAGCGAGGCTGGGACCTGCTCAACCTGACCTCGACGATCGGCGCGTTCATCCTCGCGGTCGGAATCCTGCTGTTCGTGATCGAGCTGTGCCGTAACTTCCGCTTCACGGTCGATGACGACGCCGGCAACATCTATGACGCCGGCACGCTGGAGTGGCTGCCAACCGGGCTCTACTCGACCCGTTCAATTCCGATAGTGAAGAGCCGCTATCCGCTGTGGGACGACCCTGAACTCGGGAAGGATGTCGAACAGGGCCGCTATTTTCTCCCCAACGCGCCGACCGGCCTGCGCGAGACTCTCATCACCAGTCCACTGCGGGCCGAGCCGGAATATGTGCAGATCATGCCGGGGCCATCACGATGGCCGTTTCTGGCGGCAATCTTTACCGCCGGCTTCTTCATCATCCTGACGCTGCAGGCCTATGGCGTCGCAGTGACCAGCGGGGTCTTGGCGATCCTGTGCATGTTGCGCTGGCTCTGGGAAACGGACCGGCCCGTCAAGCTCGACAAAGTCGATGTCGGCGCAGGCATCATGCTGCCCACTTACGTCACCGGCCCGCGTAGCCATGGCTGGTGGGCAATGGTGATCCTGCTGATCGTGATCGGCATGATCTTCCTGATGACCGTGTTCAGTTTCCTGTACCTTTACGGCGTGCATCCGGAGTTTTGGGGGCCTGCGCCCACGTTTGGCTGGCTGCCGTTACTGGTTGGCGGCTATGCGGCTGCAGGCGGCCTGGCTTTGCTCGGCCGCTGGCTGCTCGGAAAAGAGCAGACGACCCGCTGGACGCCGGTCACCCTCCTCATGTTGGCCGCCGCGTTGCTAACCGCCACGTTCGCCGCGGACGTTTGGAGCTGGCGCGAGCATGGCCTGACCGGTGCGGCCAGCGGCCAAGGCGCAACCATCCACGCCTTCCTGGCGCTGCAATTCATGCTGACCGCAATTGCGGTGCTGATGGCTCTCTATCTCGCTGCGCGGAACGCCCGCGGCCTGGTGACGGCACCGCGCAACAATTCGATGGACCTGGTCGCCCTGTTTACCATCTACACGGCGGCCCAGGGCACAGCCGCCGCTCTCCTCACCCGGCTGGTGACGGGCGATTAAGATGCGGGCTTGGCGCCATATGCTCGGCGGCCTGCTGCTCTGGGCGGTGCATTTTGGCGCCGTCTACGTGATTACGAGCGTTTTCCTGACCTCTCACATCAGCCGCATTTTGGTCGCGCTCGTCACGCTTGTGTGCCTGGGTGGTGTTGCGGTGCTCCTGCGTCACGCCCGCATGAATCGGGTGCCTGATGACGAGGACACGCGCTGGCAGCGGATGATTGCAAACCTTGCTGGCATTGCCGCGTTCATCGCTATTTTCTGGCAGGGGCTGCCAGCCCTGTTGGTCTAAAGCTGGGCCGAGGCGGCTGCAGGCGCGGGTTCGCGACCACTTCCTACCTGAGGCAAGCATGCCAACCGATACCTAGGGCACGTCATGCATCGCAGGAAGCCTCTTGGCGGGGACGATATATTTGCGATCGTGCGCCATGAATTGAGACCCGACCCTAGTGGGCATGACCTGATCGGCAACAATGGCGCGGAGCAGACGTCGTGGGGTTCCGCCGGCCGCCGCGCATTGAGTCATCGCTGCAATCCCGCAGCGATGGAGAGCATCATGCATAACCAGCATATCGGCAGCCGGTCCGCCAGCCCCGCGTGGAATTTGGGCAGGTCACTCGGACCAAAGCGCGCTCTGAAGCCTCAACAAGTTTGGGAGATCAGGTTCCACCTCGAGCAAGCTAAGCGAGTGCGGGACCGTGCCATGTTCGACATCGCGATCGACAGCAAGCTTCGTGGATGCGACGTCGTCAAACTGCGTGTCGGCGATGTAGCGGCGAGTGGCGAAGCCCGCCGTCGCTCAACCGTAGTGCAACAGAAGACAGGTCGGCCAGTGTCGTTCGAAATCGGTGACACCGCCCGCGCGAGCCTAGCGGCGTGGCTCAGCATGCGCGGCGGACGACCGGATGAGTTTCTGTTCCCGAGTCGGATCGACCACTCCGGCCACATCAGCACCCGGCAATACGCCAGGCTGGTCCATGATTGGGTCGCCGCGATCGGTCTCAACCCCGATCTTTTCGGCACTCACTCTCTCCGACGGACGAAAGCATCTCTGATCGATAAGCGAACCGGCAATCTGCGGGCGGTACAAATCCTGCTCGGGCACACGAAGATTGAGAGCACCGTTCGCTATCTGGGTGTCGACATCGAAGATGCGCTGTCGCTGTCAGAAGGGACGGACATCTGAATGACCGGTTGCGGGCGATCGTGCTTGCCGGCGCGATCGTCCGCATGGGGTGGAAAGCGGACGTTTGGAAAGCCGATGTCATGCGGCAGCTAAGGGCGCTGAGCAGACGTTGAGCCGGAGATACCAAACGGCTGGAATGGGCGCAAATCCGCCAAGGGCCCATGCCCGCTGCCAATTTCTCGAGCGCTTATCCCCGCTCGCCTTGCGGCGGCCCGTCGCTCTCCTCAGGCACGATCACCAGCTTCCAGGCCGTGTCCGGGCGGAGGTAGCGGCGCGCGGTCGCTTGCAGGCTGGCCGGGGTCACCGCCTCATAGTCGGCGAGGTGCGAGCGGATCGCGGCCGAGACGCGCGGATCGTCGTGGATGCGCGGAAGCCAGACGCCCCAGCTCAGGTTGGACACGCGGCTGCGCTGAAGCCCCTCGATCATGGGCCGGCGGGCGCGTTCGAGCTCGTCGGCGCTGACCGGGTTTTCGACCAGATCACGGGCAATTTCCTCGGCGTCCTGTATGAAGCCGGCCAGCGCGGCGGGCGGCGCCTCGATCCGGCCGAAGACGAAGCCGAACGTGTCGAACTGGTCGGAGACGACCTGGTTCGCGACCGGGCTGTAGGTCGTGCCCTGCTCCTCGCGGATCCGCTCCTGCAGCCGAAGCCGGTAGATCGCCACCAGCACGCCCAAGGCGCGCGATTGGGCCGGATCGGCAAGCAGGCCCCCGGTCGGCCAGGCCACCATCGCCAGCCCCTGGTCGGCGCGGCCGCTATGGGTCAGCCGGATCGGCTCCGGCGTCCCGGCCGGGAAACGGGGCGGCGGCAGCGGATCGGTTTCCGGGATCCGCGCGGGCAGCGCGCCGAAGGTCGCGGCCGTCCTCGCGATCGCCTCGTCAACGCTGATGTCGCCGACGACGACCACTTCGATCGGCTCGCGCGCCAGCGAATGTTCGAGCAGGGCGCGAATGTCGTCGATGCTGCTGGCCTGCATTTCCGCCAGCGACGGCGTCGCCCAGCGGCGATCGCCGTCATGCACCAGCAAAGCCCCGTCGCGCTCGTA
This sequence comes from Pseudomonadota bacterium, assembly GCA_023424095.1. Taxonomy (GTDB): domain Bacteria; phylum Pseudomonadota; class Alphaproteobacteria; order Sphingomonadales; family Sphingomonadaceae; genus Allosphingosinicella. The sequence continues at coordinate 72,484 of JAFAEG010000018.1, forward strand.
AATGCCGCCCGGAGTCGCTTCGTAGCGGCTGTGCGTGGTGGCGGCGTTGGCGCGGATGCGGTTCCAGCCGGAGCCGTTCCAGCCGGGTTCGGAGACATAGGCGGCAAGCACCTGCATCTGGGTTTCGAAATCCTCGGGCCGCGTGCGGCCGGTGAGGGTGAAGGAATCGTCGTGCAGCGCGGTGTTCACGCCGATGCTGCGGTCCGCCAGCACGTCACGCATTTCCTGGAAACCGATCTGCCGCAATCCGCCCATCACGAAGCCGGTGCCGATCGCCCATTGTGGGCTGGGCCCCTCGGCCGGGAAGTTGGCGCGGCCGTCGCCGGTGCGCACCTGCACCAGGATTTCGTTGTCGGCAAAGTCGGTCGGCTTGACGGTGAGCCGGACGCCGTTGGCGAAGCGGATCGCCGTTGCGTCGATCCCTTCGCCGAGTTCGCGGCGCTCGACCACCCGCCCGGCCGGGCCGAAATCGGTATAGGGCCAGGCCTGCGCCTGCCGGGTCTCGGGGGCGGAGACGGGCTGGGCATTGGCGTGCCGGTAGCCGGCGAGCAGGGCGGTCTCGCCGCCTTCGACCGGCACCGTACCGGTGACGTAGATGGCCGGGCCGCTGCCCTGGAACAGCGCCTGCATCTCCTGCTGCACCATCGCGGGCGTGAGGGTGCGCAGCGTCTCTTCGAAAATCTCCAAATCGAGGTCAGGCGCGATCATCACGTCGTCGCGGTCCACCGCCGCCACGATCAGATCGGCCAGCCGGCGCGTCTGCTGGGTCTGCGCGCGCGAGACGGCGGTGCGCAAAGCAGTCCGGACGCCGCCGGCGACCAGATCGAGCTCCTCCTGCGTCACGCCATGCTGGACGATCCGCCTTTGCTCCTGCTCGAGCGTTTCCAGCGCCTGGCGCCATTGCCCGGGCTCGACGTTGGCGAGCACCTGCACGAGATGGGCGCTGTCCGCCTGATTGCCGAAGCTGACGTCGGCGGCGATGAAGGGCGCCGGCTCGGCGGTCGCCGCAATCCGTTCCAGCCGGCGTTCGAGGATCGCCGTACCAAGCCGGCGCACATAGTCGGTGGCCCGGCGCGAGTGCTCGTCCCGGCGCGCATCGACCGGCCGGATCCAGCTGATCGTCACGCGTTCCGGCGCGCCCGGCTCGACATAGGAGCGGGCGACAGGCGCGCGCGCGCCGACGCGGCCCAGATCAGGGTTGGCGCCCGCCGGACCCTCACCGCGCCACGATCCGAACTGGCGGCGGATCTTCGCTTCGATCGCATCGACGTCGATGTCGCCTGTGACGATCAGGGTCGCGCGCTCGGGCCGGTAATAGGCCTGATAGAATTCCACGAACCGCTCGCGCGGCGCATTGCGGATCACGTCCATGCTGCCGATCGGAAGCCGGTTGGGCGCGAGCTGGCCCGGCATGTTGAAGTGCAGTGAGTCGACGAGCATGCGGAAGGCCGGCGTCGCGCGGGTCCGCTCCTCGGACAGCACGATGCCCCGCTCCGAATCGATCGCCGAGGTCGCCAAAGTGGCCTCGTCCGCTACTTCGCGCAGCAGGTAAAGCACCTCGTCGACGATGGCGTCGTTCGTCTCCGGCAGATCGAGCTTGTAGACCGTCTGGGTGAAGCCGGTGGACGCATTGGTGTCCGGCCCGAAGCGCAGGCCGTGCCGCTCCAGCCGGCGCACGAACTCGCCTTCCGGCACGTTCCGGGTGCCGTTCAGCACCATATGCTCGAGGAAGTGGGCGATGCCGCGCTGATTCTCGGCCTCGTGCAGCGAGCCGGCGTCGATCCGCAGCCGCACCGAAGCTTCCCCCGGCGGGGTAACGTTGCGGCGGATGGCATAGCGCATGCCGTTCGGGAGCACGCCGTAGCGGATCGCCGGATCGGGACGAAGGTCGCTCGCCTGGTGCGCCCAGGCAGGTGCCGGCGCCGGCGCCGCAGCGGGCTGCGCCGCGGCCGGGGCCGGCAACCAGGCATGACCGGTCAGACCCGCCGCGAGGGCGAGCACGGAAGCAAAATTACGGGGCATCCGATACTCCTAGATTTTCCTACAGCCGGCCGACGGGCAGGGACCGCTCAGAAGCGGACGCGCGCGCCGAGCGTGAACATGCGACCGCCGTTGAACTGCATCGTCCGCGGAAAGAAATATTCGGCATCCTCGCGCCCCGGCGTGTTGCCGATCGCGCGGCGGATGTCGGGATCGCCTTCGCCCCGGAGCAGATCGTCGCCCTCCAGGAAGATGGTGAAGAGACCGCGCCCGGGACCCCGGAAGCTGTAGCTGAGTCTCAGATCCAGCGTCGAGTAAGCGGGGATGACGGTGTTCAGATCGTGGATCTCATAAGCTTCCACCGTGACCGACTGCCGGGTGTAGATCAGGCGTCCCTCGAAGCCGCTGCGGGCATAGGTCAGAGCGGCGTTGTAGACCCACGCCGCCTGATCCTCGAGCGGGCGATCGAGCGAGACGTTGATCACCCCACCCGCATCGTTGCGCCCGGATACGAGGGTCGGGAAATCGCCACTGGTGTAAGTGAGATTGGCGATTACGCCGAAGCCACTCAGGAAGCCCGGGAGAAAATTGAACTGGCGGATGATTTCCGCCTCGATCCCCCAGATCACGCCGCCTTCGCCGTTCCGCGGGCGCCGGAGCAGGAATTCGGTGTTGTTGTCGAAAGCGACCAGATCGGGCCGGGTCGTCGCCAGGCTGCCGAACCGGTCGAGCACCCGGTCGCGAATTTCCGCGGTCGGCGCATCTTGCGTGAACACGTTGGTGAAATTGTTGCTGGTCGTCTTGTAGAAGGCGCCAAACCGCACAAGCCCCGGCGTCCCCTGGAAATAGTAAGCCAGGTCGAGGTCGAAATTGTTGGTGACGGTGGGCTCCAGATCGGGATTGCCCTCAGCCAGGATCACGCGGTTCACGTTCGGCCGCAAATCGATGAAAATCTGGTTCTGGCGACGCAGCAATTGAATGCTCGGCGCCACCGTGGACCGGAAATAGCCGAGCCGCGCGACGATATTGTCCCTCGGCCGATAATTGATCAGGAAGCTCGGCGCAAAGAAGGTATCGGTCGCGTTGAGCTCTTCATAATCGACCAGATCGGCCGCAACGAAGGTCGCGCGTGGCTCGTTCTGGATACCGGGAAGGTTCAGCGTCACGCTCGGAACGCTGAGGTTCCGCCCGACGCGCTGGGTATGCTCCACCCGCAGGCCGCCGACCACGTCGAATTTGCCGAACTCGACATGCGCCTCGACATAGCCCGCATAACGGGTTTCGGTCGACGAGGTGGGGATCAGCGCGCCGGTTTCGTTGACCGGGTTGCGCTGGCTGAAGTCGGTGAAGGTGAAGCGTGCCTCGTTGAACGGCGTGGACGGATCATCGACCAACAGGCGTTCCATCGCGTCGAAGATCGCCTGATTGCCGGCCGCGCTGATCGTCGGCGGCAGGAAGCCGATGCCCACCGCGCCAAAGCCGCTGGTGCCGATCAGGGTCGGGTCAATATCCGACAGATAGGTGTTGCGCCCGGCAATCGGCGCGAAGCTCTGGTAGGTCCGCAGCGTGCCGGTGTTCGTCGTCGCAAACAGTTCGTCCACCGCGGCCCGCTCGCTGCGGTCATATTTGAAGCCGACCTCGATATAATCCAGGAAGCCACCGAAGCGGCGGCGAGCGCTCGCCTCGCCGGTATAGGCCTCGGTCGGACTGTTGGTAATGGTACGAGCCGCCGACAGGATGCGATAGGTCGCGGGGTTCATCAGAATGTCGAGGCCGGCCGGGGTCAGCGCCGGGACGACCATGCCGTTTTCCAATTGGACGAAACCGCCGCGGATGATGCGCTGGGTCCGAGCGGGGTCATCGTCGGGCGCGGTCACGACCGTCGCCGGATCCATGATCGCGGTCAAATTCGTGAAGGTGTCGCCGAGGATGGTCATCGTCGAATTGGCCGACCGAGACAGCGCACTCGCGTAGCCGGCCTTGTAGCGGAAGGTCCAATCGTCGAGATTGGTGTCGCCGCGCAGGCTGACCGTGTCGGTGACGATGTTCAGGTTGTTGACGGTCGGCACCAGGGTCGGGCGGAAACTGGCCAGCGTGGTGCGACGCCTGATCTCGCCATTCAGCTCCGGCGTCGGCATCTCGAAGGCACCGGTCAGGAATCCGACGATCGAGCGTGACGAGGTGGTCAGGGCGTCGCGGTCGTTGCGCTGCAGGTCGAGCCGCAGGCGGGTATGATCGGCGACGTCCCAGGCGAGATTGATCGACGCGGTGAGATTGGTCTCGTCACGCTCGCGCTGATCGTAATTGGCGCTGGTGATCAGCCGGCTGTTGAAGGCGTCGTCGAACGGGAATTGGCGGCTGCCGGGCACGAAGGTGACCGAAGTGAAGCCGTTCGGAAGCACTTCAGGAAGCGTGTCGGTGATCCCGACGTCGAAATTGCGGCGGCTGGTGTCGCGATAGGCGATGCTGGCGACAAGCCCGAGGTTCGGCGTGATCTTCCCGCCGATCGTGGCGTTGGCCTGGAACTCGCGGCCGAAGCCGTCCGCGGCGGCGCGCTCGCCCTCGACGCTCGCGCTGAAGGTGAAGTTGCCATAGTCGAGGCCGGAGCGGGTCTCGATCTGGACAAGCCCGCCCGAGCCGGTCGCCTCGTGGCTCGGCAGCAGCGATTTGTGGATGGTGATGGTCTGGATGTTCTCGGCCAGATAGCCGCTGAGATCGACCGTGCGCTCGAAATTGGTGCCCTGCAGTTCGAGCCCGTTCACCTGCACGTTGATCGCTTCTGAGGTGAAGCCGCGCACCGTGATCCGCGAGCCCTCGCCGGTCTGCGCATCGCGGCCGAAGGCGACGCCGGGAACGCGGCGCAGCGCCTCGGACACGGTCTCCGCCGGGAAGCCGCCGAGCAGATCCTCGGAAATGATCGTGGAATTGTTGAGCGCCGCCCGCTGGCGGTTCAGCGCGCCCTGGATGGCGCTGGTGTAGCCCACGACGACGATGTCGGCGCCGACCCCGCCGCGCGTGAAGTTCAGCGTCGCGGTCTGTTCCGATTCGATCGTGGCGGCGACGGTCTGCGGCGCTTCGCCCAGATAGTCGAGCGTGACGCCATAATCGCCGGGCGGGATCGGCGAGATGCGATAGACGCCGCGTTCGTCGGTGACCGCGGACAGGCTGGTGCCGTTCACGCGCACGGTCGCGCCGGCCAGCGCGGTGCCGGTCGCACCGTCGAGGACGATGCCGCCGAGCGAGCCGGGCGCGCCCTCGCGGACCCGGGGCGCGGCGGGGATTTCTGGTGCCGGCGGCGCGGTCGGCGTGGCCGGCACCGGCTGGAAGCTGGTCGAGGCAGCGCGCAAATTGCCGCCCGAGCGCTGCAGGACGAAGGTTCCCGGCGCGGTGCGGCGGAAGCCGACATCGGTGCCCTGGAGCAGGCGGCCGAGCGCGGCCTCCGGCGTGAACCGGCCGGACACGCCGGCGCTGCGGCGGTTCGCCACCAGGTCCGGCGAATAGAGCAGGTTCACATTGGTCTGGACCGCGAAGCGGCGCAGCGAGCCGGCCAGATCCTCGGGTGGCAGATCAAACGAGACGGCTTGGGCCGACGCGACACTCGGAATGGCGATCGCGGCGACGGCGGCGCCGGTGCGCAGCAGGCAGGAGAGAGAAGCGAAAGCGGTCATGGAACAGGGCCCCCCGGACGGATTTCGACGCGCGGAGCAGCACCACGCTCATAGGGTAAGACGCGGGAGTTCCCGGGCCCCTCAAAAAAAGTTTCAGAAAAATGAACCGGCGGGGGTCAGTCCCAGCTCAGCACATAGGCGTTGCGCTCTTCATCGGCGCGGCTGGCGACCGGGAAGCCGGCGTCGAGCGCGGTCACGAAGCCGTGCATCGAGCCGGCCTGGAAGACGCCGCTGACCTTCAGATTGGCCAGCGAGGGATCCTCCAGCAGGATTTTGCGGGTGCTGTAGCGGTTGATCTCCTCGATCACCTCGCCAAGCGGCTCGTCGTTGAAGATGAGCCGCCCGGTGGACCAGCTCACCGCCTGCTGGACATTGGTCTGAGCGACCGTGGCCGGCTGATCGGCGCGTGCGACGAGTTGCTGGCCGGGGGCGAGTTCCGTCATCTGCACGGCGGCGTGCTGCGGCGCCTCGCGCTCGACAGTCACGCGGCCCTCGACCAGGGTTACACGCACCTCGCCGCGCCGGAACCGAACGTCGAACTCCGTGCCGAGCGCGGTAATCCTCTGGTCGGCCGCCTCGACCACGAAGGGACGGGCCTCGTCCTTGGCCACCCGGAACAGGGCCTGCCCGCGCAACAGGCGGATGTCGCGGCGATCGCCGGCGTAGCGCACCTCGACCAGGCTGTCCGTGTTGAGCTCGACGACGCTGCCGTCCGCGAGCGTGACCGTGGCTCGCTGCCCGACATTCGTACGGTAGATCGTGGCGTCTTCCGCATTCGCCGTGACGGCATTGCTGCCGGCCACGGGCGTCGCGTCGAAGCGGAACAGGAACAGGCCGCACAAGGCGACGATCGCGATGCTGGCGGCCAGCGCCACCAGATGCCAGCCGCGCCCCCGCCGCTCCTGCCCCGTGGCAAGCGCTTCACGCCGCAGTTCGATGACCTTGTCATCGCCCGCGATGGACTCCAGCGAATCCCAAAATTCCTTGTGTCCCTCATAGGCCCGCTGGTTGGCGGGATCGCTGTCCAGCCACGCATTGAAGCGGGCGAGGTCGCGCCGGGGAACGACGTCGGATCGCATTTTGGCGAACCAAAATGCGGCAGTTTCGTCGGGGGTGGCGTCGCCGTGCATCAAATCTGCCCCTGACGCGCCTTCAGATGGCGGATCGCGTCCATCATATGCTTTTCGACCGAGCTGACGGAAATGCCGAGTTGCCGCGCGATCTCGCCATATTTGCGGTCCTCGAACCTGTGCAGCAGGAAAATCACGCGTGTCCGCTCCGGCAATTCCATCAGCGCCCGAGTCAGTTCCTCGACCCGCCGCTTGCCTAGCAAGACGCGCTCGGGCGAGATTTCCTCAAAGGAATTTTCCGCCATATCGGTGAGATCGCGGTTCGCGGACGAACGCGTCTGTTCGCGGCGGGCGCGATCGCGCAGCAGATTCGCGGCCGTCTGGAACAGATAGCCTTCCTGATTTTCAATCTGGTCCAGCTCGGCGCGCTCCGACAAGCGGCAGAAGACTTCCTGGACGAGGTCCTCCACGTCCTGCGGATTGTAGACCCGCGAACGAAAATACTTGCGCAGCGGCCCGGCGTAGCGCGCAAAAAAACTGTCGGGGAGGCGGGACCCTTCGAGCCTTTCAGGCATGACGGCGGCCGTCGGCTGTCTGGCGAAGATACGCATGGTCAGGTTGGAAAATCATCGCCGGCCGCTTCTTTGAGAATCGCTTTCTTATTCGATTTCTGATGGTTGGCTAGGCTCAGAAGGGGAAGCGCAGAACGCAGCGCAACATGCGATTGCAGAGCGCGAGATACCGGCCATGTCCCGAACCCTGGCCAAACCACCCTCGTCACAAGATCTGAAACTTTCCGGCTGGCAGGTGGTTCGTCGCGGTGAAGGAGCGGCGTGGCCATCGAGGGCATCAGCAACGATCGGCGGTTGTGGCGCGTGACGCGGGGTGATGGCCCGGTGGTCGCAACTGCGATCCATGATGGGCACGGGCTCCGGCCCGAAGTGCGAGCATTGATGGAACTCGATGAGGCCGGACGGCTGCGCGAAGAGGATCCGTATACCGGGCAGGCGATCACGGACGTGGCGACCAACGTTATCGCCTGCCGCTCTCGCTTCGAGTTCGACCTCAATCGAGGCGCCGATTCAGCGGTTTATCAGACGCCCGAGCAAAGCTGGGGCCTGCAGGTGTGGCGTCGGGCGCCCGATGCGGCGCTCGTGGCGACTTCGCTGGCATTGCATGCTGGTTTCTACCGAATGATGGCGGGGCTGCTCGACGACGTGGCGAGAGACCATGAGCGCTTCGTCCTGCTCGACGTACACAGCTACAATCACCGCCGCGACGGGCCCTTGGGCGCCCCGACGCCGCAGGCCGAGGCGCCGGATATCAATATCGGCACCTTCTCGATGCCGCGCGACATCTGGGCGCCGGTGCTCGAGCCCATCATGGCAGTGATGCGGGAGTTCGACTTCAACGGCCGTCGGCTGGACGTGCGGGAGAATGTCGCCTTCCAGGGGAAGGGAGAGCTCACCCGTTTCGTTCACGAGCGTTATCCTGGCCGCGGCTGCGCGATCGCGATCGAGTTCAAGAAATTCTACATGGACGAATGGACGGGCGTCCCTGAACCCGCCGAGCTGCAGGCGATGCGCGGCTTCATCGCGGCGACCGCGGGCGCCGCGGCCGAGGCGCTGGCGTGACTGCCAAACGCAAACCGGTCACGGGCTTCGTGGCTGAGTTCGCACCGAACGGCTCGCTCCGCCAGCAGGTCGGCTCGCATGGCCGAATCCATTTCGATCGGCCGCTGCCGTTCATCGTGCTGCACCGGGCGGACCCGGAAGAGCCCGACAGCCTGGCACAGCGGGTCGCGGCGACCAGCTCGGCCTATCTGGCCTGGCCCGGCCCGGCGGACGATGCCGATGCTATCGCGGCGCTGGAAGCGGCGATCGCCGAGCAGAGAAGGCATTTCAGCCATTTCCTGATCGTCTCATTGTTCGACCTTCCGCGCCCCGCACCGACGGTTGAGGACGTCCCCGAGCTACCCGCCTTCGAAGCCAGGATCGGCGCCGGGAAGGACAGACTGGCACGGGCCGCAGCGCACGCCCTGGGTGAGGCGCTCGGGAGGGTCGAGATCGATCTGCGCCGCTGCGAGGTGGCCGCGCTCCCCACCCCATTCGCCGAGCCGGGCCTCGCCGACCTGCTCGCCGGGCAGAGCGGTTGCGCCCACATTTCGCTGGGCCTGCCGCGCATCTACCTCGCGCCCGGCGGCCATGAATCCTACCCGCAGCTGTTCCACGACCTCGCCGTCGCCACCTTCGACGCGCTGCTGCGCTCGGCCTGTGCATTCATGGCGCAAGCTGAACTCGGTCCACCCGGCCATTATCGCATGCTCGGGCGCAGCGCCTTCATCGATGCGGCCCTGTCGGTGGATTCGAAGCTCAACCGCATCTGCCGCGATTTCGACTTTCTGCTTAGCGTATCGCCCATCAACACGACCGAAGCCTTCGAGCAGTTTCGCGCCGGCAAATGGCGCAAGCCGCCAGCCTTCCGCTACCGCCCGCTCACCGTGGACCCAGTGGAGGCGAAGCGCGCCTTGTACCGGATCGACCTGAAGGGCGTTGAGGATCCCACGCTTGAAACCCTGTTCTCGGAGAAGCGACAGGAGATCGACCAGCAGCTGACCATGCTGGAAGCGCGTAACACGCCGCGTTTCCGCTTCGCCTCGCTGATGCTGTACGAGCCGGTCGACAGCGCGCTGCGCGAGGCGGCCGGCGAGATCCTGGCGGCCGAAAGCCATTGTCCGCCGGCGCAGGACGGTCATGCCGATTGCCACGAGGTCGCCGATGCGGCGCAGACGATGGTCGATCGCTATGTTGCCCGTGATGCCGTGTTCGCGGTGCAGGTGGAATTGCGCGACGACATTGCGGCCGGGATGATGGTGTCGAGCAATCGACTGTATGTCTCGACCGCGACCCGGATGCCGCGGCACCGGATCGAGCCGCTGCTGCATCACGAGGTCGGCATCCACCTGCTCACCTTCGTCAACGGCTCCGAACAGGGGCTGACCATCTTCAAGCGCGGTCTGGCCGGCTACGAGGGCATTCAGGAAGGGCTGGGCGTGTTCGCGGAATGGGCGGTCGGCGGCCTGACCCGCGCCCGGCTACGCCTGCTCGCGGCGCGGGTGCTGGCGGTGGATGCGATGACCGACGGCGCCGACTTCATTCAGGTGTTCGAGCTGCTGCACCGGCAGCACGGTTTCTCGGCCCGGACCGCCTTTATCATTGTCTCACGGGTATTCCGGTCGGGCGGCCTGGCCAAAGACGCCATCTATCTGCGCGGCTTCAAGTCGGTGCTGGACATGCTTGCGGCCGGCAAGTCGCTGGCGCCCTTCTGGTACGGCAAGATCGACGTCCGCCACATCGGCGTCGTCGAGGAACTCGCGGAGCGCGGCCTGTTGCGTAAGCCGGCGCTGGAACCCGAATTTCTGTCGTCCGAAGTCGCGATCGCGCGGATCGCGCGGCTCAGAAAGAAACTCGCCTTTTCCTCTTTGTTCGATGGGGATGTCTGATGTTGATCGCCTTTTTCGTCAACGACATGGCCAAGGAGCACGTCAATTATACGACCACCGTGCTCGCCTTCGCTGCGACCCAGCGCGGGCATCGCGTTTGCTATCTGACCCCGTCCGACTTCGCCCTGCGTGCCGATGACAGCATGTGCGTCCACGCCCGCTTCGCGCCGAAGAAGAAGCAGAGGGACCATCCGGCCTTTTTCGAGGCGATGGCGGCCGTTGCCGACAAAAGGGAGACAATCGATGTCACCGAGATCGACGTGATCATGCTGCGCAGCGATCCGTCACTCGATTCTCAGGTCACGCCCTGGGCGGCCGACATCGGCATATTGTTCGGCCGGGAGGCTGCAAAGCGCGGCGTGCTGGTCCTGAACGACCCCGACAGCTTGGGTCGGGCGATCAACAAGCTCTACTTCCAGTCGTTTCCGGAAGAAGTCCGCGCCGAAACCCTGATCACCCGCAATGCCGATGACGTGAAGGCCTTTGCCAAGGCGCATGGCGGCAGCGTGATCCTGAAACCCCTGCAGGGTTCCGGCGGCTCGGGAGTATTCAAGGTCGATACCAAGGCCAAATCGAACCTCAACCAGATGATCGAGGCTATCGAGCGCGACGGCTACATCATCGTCCAGTCCTATGTCCCCGCCGCCAGCAAGGGCGACATACGCATGTTCCTGATGAACGGATCGCCGCTGAAGATCGGCGACAAATATGCCGCGCTACGCCGGGTCGCGTCGAAGGACGACATCCGCAGCAACATCCATGCGGGCGGCACTGCGGAGGCAGTGGAAATTGGCGAGACCGAACTGAAGGTCGCCGAACTGATCCGGCCGAAGCTGATCGCCGACGGCATGTTTCTGGTCGGAATCGACATCGTCGGCGACAAGATTCTGGAGGTAAACGTCTTCTCCCCCGGCAATCTGCAGCGGTGCAGCGTACTGGCCGGCGAGAATTTCGCGGTACCGGTCATCGCGGCGATAGAGCGCAAATTGGAGATTGCCAGAGATTTTGCAGGGGCATTCGACAACAGGATGCTGGCGAGCCTGTAAGGGCCCGGCCCATCATACATACTGGCGAACACAGTTTCAGGTTAGCGGGCTTGTCCGCCAGAGCGCGGCGCAGAGAACGCGTCTTGGACCGGCGGGAATCCGCCGTTTTTCGAAGCGCCGAGGGCGTGGCCGCTCTCATCCATCCTGTTCTGGCGCCGGAATCGCGCAAAAATTCCCTGTTTGGGCGTCAGAACAGGGGAGAGCGTTTCGCGACAGACTGCGCCCACCGCCATCTAGTCGTAATTGACTGATTAAACTCAGGAATGTCCCGGGCCTGACCCGCAATTCGGCGCCATTTCCGTTCGCTTCGGTACAACGGAGATCTGTATTCGAGCCATCAATACGGGTTCATGTCGGCGAATTCTCTGCGCAAAACGGATCAGTGCGGAATTGAAGTTGATGCATTCCATATCGGATGTCGGGTCCATAGGGGTGATCAAGCGGGTGGCGGCATTGCGCAAGACCCTGCAAGCATCCTGACGGGTGCATGCTGGTCTCGGTGCCGTGACGGATAGATGACCTTTTTCTCGTATTGGTTCCCGAAGCCGCCGTTCCGTTGACGTTCTGAAGCAGCCATTCAGCGAGCTGAGTGGAGAACTCCAACCACATTTCACATAACGTCAGTTGCGGCACCGGCTGCTCAATCCTCAGCGTTCGGAACAGTCTGCCGCTCCAAGCGCCGCTCCTGCCTGACGCCGGATGTTCCGCGGCGCAGTGCTCCAGCGGACGAGACTGCACAGCTCCCCAGCAATCTGATCACACGCAATTCCGTTTGGGACGCGTAGAGAGCGGTTCTTGACTAACTCCTTCCGCCGCAAGCTACACATACGGTCACTGACCACCTCGGGAATCGCACCGAAACGGCCGCGAAACCGCGACGTTCTGGGCCGATGACGAGGCCGATCCGAAATCTGTCGAGAGGCGGAATAGCCTGACGTTCGGATACGTAAACTAGATCGCGGCGGAAGGTTCGTATTGCCAGACTACCGTTTGTTGCCAGACTACCGTTTGGTTGGAATATGCGATTGATGGCAGATAAGCATCGCGAAGGGCCGCTGAAGGGCTTGCGGGTGGTGGAATTCGCCGCGATCGGGCCTGCGCCCTACGGGGTGATGCTGCTGGCCGATCTCGGTGCCGAGGTGCTTAGGATCGAGCGGGCCGGAGCGACCTGGCCGGACGTGCCGATCGTGTCGCGTGGGAGGGCCTCGATCACGCTCGATCTCAAGTCCGAAAGCGGGCGCGATGCCGCGATCCGGCTGACAAAAGCGGCCGACGTAATCGTCGAGGGATTTCGGCCGGGGGTGATGGAGCGGCTCGGCCTTGGCCCGGACGTGCTTCGGGACGGGCATCCCGGTCTGATCTATGCGCGCATGACCGGCTGGGGCCAGAATGGGCCGCTGGCGCAGGCTGCTGGCCACGACCTCAACTATATCGGCCTGACCGGGATGCTGACCGCGATCACGCCGCCGGGCGAGACGCCGACGGCGCCGCAAAATCTGCTTGGGGATTATGGCGCCGGCGGCGCTTATCTGGCGATCGGCATCCTCGCCGCCTTGTTCGAGCGGCAGCGGTCGGGCGAAGGGCAGGTGGTGGACGCCGCGATCGTCGATGGGGCGGTGTCGATGATGGCCCCGATCCTCGGCATGATGGCGGCGGGGCTGCTCCCCGCCGCGCCGGAGACGGGCATGCTTGCCGGGCGGGGGTCCTGCTATCGCACCTATCGCTGCAGCGATGGGCGGTACCTGGCGGTCGGCTCGCTCGAGCCGCAATTCCAGGCGGTGCTGGCCGACGCGCTGGGCGTTGCGGACCTTTCCGACGGGCCGGCGCTTGAAGCCATCTTCGCTGGGCGGACGCGGGACGCGTGGGTCGCCTTCTTCGACGGCAAGGATTGCTGCGTGTCGCCGGTGCTGGACGGCGACGAGGCGCAGGCGCATCCGCATCTGGTCGCGCGCGGCGTGTTCGTCAGCGATGACGGGCTGGTGCAGCCGGCGCCCGCACCGCGCTTCTCGCGCACGCCGGGAGAGGTCCCGGCCAATCAATCACCGGAGGCGCTGCTCGCGGCCTGGGGCGTCGATGGGATAGCGCCATGAGCCTGACCATCGCCGACGGCCCCGCATTCGTCGCGCTGATGCGGCATTATGTGATCGACTATACCAATCGCAACGATCGATCAGGGGCTGGCGATGGTCGCCTGGCCGACCATCGGCCTGCATGCCGATCCGGCCCAGTCCCGCGCGCTGAGCGTGCTGGTCTCGATCTACCGGCTGCGGCTGCAGCAGCGGATCCGCGAAGAGCAGGGCACGACCTACAGCCCGGCCGCCAACCAGGTCGTGTCCGACCTGTTCGAGAATTTCGGCTTCCTGTTCGGGCGGATCGAGGCGCCGCCGGCGGCGCTTGCGCCATTCCTGCGCGAGGCCGAGGCGATCGCGCGCGATCTGGTCGAAAATCCGGTCAGCGCGGACGAGCTTGAGCGAGCCCGCCGGCCGATGATCGAGGGGCTGCAGCGCGGCCGCGTCTCCAACCTGAGCTGGAGCGTGTGGCTCCCGCGCATCCAGACCAATCCGCGCGTCGCCGCGGTGATCCTCTCCAACCTCGCCGACCTCGAGGCCGTCACCCCGGCGAGCCTGCAGGCGACGGCGCGCCGCTTCCTTCGCCCGGACACGGCGTGGAAACTGATCATCGTGCCCAGGGAGAGCGAGACGCCGCCGGCGGGGGAGCGGGGATAGGCCGGCCCGCCTTCAGCGCCGCGCTGGCAAATCGCGACGCGACCAAAATGGTGAGAATTACTTGGCGTGGCTGGCTTCTTCGAAGCGTTACGACTTGTGCCCCGGCAGGATCGGTCGCAAGATGCTTGATAATGCTCCGATTGCGCCGGCGAGTCTGCCGGCTCCGGATTGCGTATAATTGGGGGAATAAGCGATGGCTGGCAGTCGGCATATGTTCGAGCTGGGTTCGATCGGCGCGTTTTCGCGGATGCGTGCAACCCGGGAGCTTGATGCCGGCGCAATGCGGGGCATGCTGGTCGCCGATGATCATCTGGCGGCTGCCGCCGAGACCTCGTTCGCCGCCTTGCGGCCCGCCAGCCTGCTGGCCGATGGCAGCCCGGACCTGGACTTCCGGACCGCCAGCCTGGCGGAGAACGCTTCGTCCGGCCTGGGCGTCGCCTTCGCGCCCGCCGATGCGCTGACTCAGGCCGGTTCGCCTGGCCTCGGCCTCGACGGCGGCTTCGGCGCCTTCTTCGCGCCTGCCGCATGGTCGGGAGCGGGTGCGCTTGGCGCCGCGGGCATGGAGCTTGGCGCGGTGCAGGCCGAGCAGAGCGATCCCGCTCTGGCGGGCGGCGACGAGGCCATGCCCGCGCTCGACCAGCTGGCGGCTCCGGCCGACCAAGGCGCAACCTTCTCCGGCCCCGACGGCAGCGTCGAGACGCCGCAGGCCAACGAGACCTTTACCGTCACCCAGACCACCGTTCACGCCCCCGGCGGCGATACGGACGGCGACGGCGTGATCGATCCGGGCGAGACCGTGCTGACCACGGTCACGATCACCAACAACAGCACCAACACGACCGCCACCGGCGTGACCTTCACCGAGACCCTGGTGGGCCAGACCCTGACGGCGGGCTCGCTCAACATCTCGCCGATCGCGGTCAACGACGTGTTCACGGGTGTCGGCAACACGCAGTTGCTGGCCGGCGGCGCGACCGGCCTGTCCGGCCCCTCGGCCGTCGTCGCGGGCAATCTGCTCGCCAATGATTACGAGATTGCCGGCGATCAGTTTACCGGCTTTACCGTCACCTCGGTCGGCGCCTTCGCGACCAGCGGCGGCGGCACCGTGACGATCAATGCCGACGGCTCCTTCGCCTACAACCCGCTCGTCGGGTTCAGCGGCGCCGACACCTTCTCCTACACGATCACCGATACGGGCGGGCTGACCAGCACGGCGACGGCGACGATCAACATCACCGCGGCCAACACCGTCTGGTATGTGGACGCGGCCTATGACGGCTCGAACGGTGCCTCGAACGGCACCTCGGCGCGGCCGTTTACCACCCTGGCCCAGGTCAATGGCGCGGGCGGTGCTGGCGACGTCGATGCCGCCAGCCAGACGATCTACGTGCGCGGCAATCACACCGCCGACTTCGTGCTGGAATCGGGCCAGAGCCTGATCGGCAGCGGCTCCGCGCTCGTCGTCGGCGGCTATACGCTGGCCGCCGCCGGCGCGAACAACACGCTGAGCCACAGCACCGGCACTGGTGTGCTGCTGAGCACCAACAATACGCTGAGCGGCTTCAATGTCACCGGCACGAACAATGCCGGCACCGGCATCGCCGACAATAATGGCACGGTCGGCACGCTGACCGTCACCAACGTCAATGTCACCGGCAGCGGCCAGGCGATCGACATCGATCAGGGCGGCACGCTCTCGGCCTTGTTCGGCAACGTGAGTTCTGCCGGCTCGGCCAGCAATGGCATCCACCTGCAGGGCGTCTCCGGCACCTTCTCGGCGACCGGCGGAATCATCCAGACGGCGACCGGCGTCGGCTTCCTGATCGGCGCGTCGGGCGGCGGCACCGCCAGTTCGGGCGGCAATGCCAACATCTCCTACGGCGGCGACCTGTCCAGCAATGGCGGCGCGACGATCGAGATTCAGGACCGCACCGGCGGCACCGTCACCATTTCGGGCGCCATCACCGAGGGCGCGGGCCCGGGCATTATTGCCGACGGCAATGCCGGCACGATCAACTTTACCGGCCAGGTCTTCATCAGCAGCGGCGCGTCGGACGCGGTCGTGCTGACCAACAACAGCGCCGCGATCAACTTTACGACCAGCGGCACCGGGCTCGACATCACCACCACCACCGGCCGCGGCTTCATCGCGGACGGCGGCGGCGGCTCGGTGACGATCACCGGCTCCGGCAACACCGTTTCCACCGGCAGCGGCCGCGCGGTCGAAATCGACAATGTCACGATCGGCGGCGCGGGCGTGACCTTCCAGAGCGTCGGCGTCGCCGACGGCTCCAGCGCCACCGGCATCTTCCTGAACAATGCCGGTTCGGGCGGCTTCACCATCACCGGCACGGGCTCCACCGCGGCCTCGGGCGGCACGATCAACAGCATCGAGACCGGCGCCGACGGCAATGTCGAGCAGGGCATCGGCATCTACATCAACAACACCAACAACATTTCGCTCTCGAACATGAGCTTCACCGGCGACTTCGCGAATTTCGGCATTCGCGGCGTCAACGTGAACAATTTCACCCTGCGCGATTCGACCATGAACGGCGCGGCGGGCGACGATGGCGGCTTCGGCAACAGCAATGCGGCCGATGAAGGCGCGATCAGCTTCACCCAGCTGACCGGCACGGCCCTGTTCGAAGGCAATAATCTGTCCGACGGCCATGAGGATGTGCTGGTCATCGACAACAGCTCCGGCACGCTGAACCTCACCGTCCGCGACAGCGCGAACGACGCGGCGGTGATCGGCCGCAATGGCACCACCACCGGCAATGACGGCATCCTGGTCAACACCAGCGGCACCGCCAGTGTGACCGCCCTGATCGAGGGCGTGGATTTCACCGGCTCGCGCGGCGACATGATCCAGTTCAACGCCAGCGGCACGGCGACGCAGAACATCACCATCCGCAACAATACGCTGCACAACACGCATCCGGACGTGGTGTCGGGCGGCGGCGGCGTTTCGATCACCGGCGGCGCCGGCACCGGCGCGGGCTACAACGTCACCTACCGGGTCGAAGGCAACAGCATGCGCGGTGCGGAAGGCACGATGCTGTTCATCAACCATCTGGGCGATGCCGGCACGGTCAGCGGCTCGATCATCAACAATACGATCGGCAACAATAATGGCGTGCACAGTGTGGTGCAGTCCGAGACCGGCTCAAACAATGGCGGCAACGGCATCTTCATCGGGCTGGAGCATGGCACGGGCGCGGGCAACCTGACCCACGCGGTGCGGATCGAAGGCAACAATATCGGCGACATCCGCGACGGCGCTGGCATCTTCCTGCGCGCCAATGGCGACGGCATTGCGGGCGCGGGCGTCACCCGGCTCGAAGCGACGATCCGCGGCAACAATATCGACGAAATGGGCCCCAATTCGGTGTCGGGGCTGTATCTCCAGGTCGGCGGCGCGGGCGCGAACGACGATGGCCTGATGGGCCTCAATATCGAGAATAACGTCATCGACATGACCGGCGCGACCAACAGCATCGCGGCCTTGGTGTTCGACAAGCTGTCGGTCAACGGACAATATTACTTCCCGGGCTTCGGCGGGGCATATGACGACGCCACCCTGCGGTCCTTCCTGATCGGCCCGGAGGGCAACACGCTCATCCACCCGCAGGGCGCCTTCGCGCACGTCATCACTTCGACGGTCGGCGGCACCTTCGCGACCGGCAACAATTTCGTGCTCACCGTGCCGGCCGCGGCCGCGGGGCTGAACACCAAGGAAGATTGGGAAGCGGCGCTGCGGATCCGTCAGCAGCAGGCGCTGGACGATCACCTCGGCGCGCTGCTCGCCGACGAGGCCAATCTGGTCGCCCTCGCCGAAGCACTCGCGGCACGGGTCGCGCCGATCGAGAATGGCATCAGCGGCGGCATCACGCCGATCGCGCCCACCCCGATGGCGGGCGAGACGATCTCGGTCGGCCCGTTCAACCTGCCGAACGGCCAGACGGTCGTCATCCAGTGGCGCGCCACGATCGACGCGCAGAGCAACGGCCTGATCGTCAATCCGGTCAATCAGGGGACGATCACCGGCAGCGGCCCGTTCCCCGGTTCCACGCTGACCAATCAGGTCACCACCAACCTCGACACGCTGACCCTCGGCGGCAGGGTCTGGAACGACAATGGCGCCGGCGGCGGCACTGCCGACAATGGCCTGCGCGATGGCACGGAGCCGGGCATTGACGGGCTCACCGTCGCTCTGTTCGTCGACGCCAATAATGACGATGTCGCGGACACGCCGGGTTCGCCCCTGCTGACCACGACGACGGCGGGCGGCGGCCTCTACAGCTTCGCCGGCCTCGCCCCCGGCAATTACATCGTGCGGGTCACCCCGGCCGCGGGCTTCGTTTCCTCGACGGGCAATGTCGATCCGGACAACAATGTCGCCAATGACGACAATGGCGGCCCGCTGACCGGTGGGTTCGTATTCAGCAACGCGATCACCCTGTCCTACAACAATGAGCCGACGGCCGGGACGGGCAACGATACCAATAATACGCTCGATTTCGGCCTGCTCGATGTCAACGATCCGCCGGTCAACACCGTGCCCGGCGCGCAGAACGGCACCGAGGATACCAACCTTATCTTCTCCGCCGGCAACGGCAATGCGATCAGCGTTTCCGATCCCGATGCGACGGTCCTGACCGTGACCTTGACCGTCACGAAGGGCGTGCTGACCCTGTCCGGCACGACCGGCCTCACCTTCGGGGCGGGCGATGGCACCGCCGATGCGACGATGACCTTCACCGGCACGGCCGCGGCGATCAACACGGCGCTGAACGGCCTCATCTATCGCGGCAACACCAATTATAATGGCGCGGACACACTCACCATCCTGACTGACGACGGCGGCCAGTCCGGTTCCGGCGGTCCGCAGCAGGACAGCGATACGGTCGCCATCAGCCTGGCCGCTGTGAACGACGCGCCGGTGGTGGCCGGCGACGGCACGGAAGCCGCGGCGACGATCGTCGAGGACACGCCGGGCGCGGGCCAGACCATCAACGCCTTGTTCTCCGGCCAATATTCCGACGCGGCGGACAATCAGATTCCCAATGGCGGCGCGTCTTCGCCGGGCCAGTTCTCGGGCATTGCGGTGGTCGCCAACGGTTCCGGCCCCGGCACCGGCCAGTGGCAATATTTCAACGGAGCGACCTGGGTCGATATCGGCGCGGCGTCCGAAGCCGCCGCAGTGTTGCTCGGCGATCCGTTCAGCACTCTGATCCGTTTCAATCCCGCGCCGAATTTCAATGGCGCGGCGCCGACGCTGACCGTGCGCCTGATCGACAATTCGCTCGGCTTCGGCATCGTCAACGGGACGGTGGTGAACCTGTCCGGCCCGGGCGCGACCGGCGGCAGCACGGCTTATTCGACCGGCACCGTCGTGCTCAGCCAAGCCGTGACGGCGGTCAATGACGGCCCGGTCAACAATGTGCCCGGCGCGCAGAACGGCACGGAGGATACGAACCTCGTCTTCTCCACCGGCAACGGCAATGCGATCAGCGTGAGCGACGTCGACGCGTCGACGCTTACGGTGACGCTCACCGCGACCAATGGCAGCCTCAGCCTGTCCGGAACGGCCGGGCTCAGCTTCGCCACCGGTGACGGCAGTGCCGATACGACGATGACGTTCAGGGGCACGGCGGCGGCGATCAATGCGGCGCTGCAGGGTATGAGCTTCCGCGGCAGCCTCAATTATAACGGCCCGGCCTCGATCCAGATCGTCACCAGCGACAATGGCGAGACCGGCACCGGCGGCACGCTGACCGATACCGACACGATCAACATCACGCTGGCGCCCGACGGCACGATCGACGGCGATGCCGGCAACAACACTTTGTCCGGCACCAACGGCATCGACGTCTTCGACCTGAGCCAGGGCGGCGACGACAATGTCTCCGGCCTGGGAGGCAATGACGGCTTCTATTTCGGCGGGGCCTATACCAGCGCCGATGTCGTCGATGGCGGCGCCGGCACGCTCGACCAGGTCGGCCTGCAGGGCGATTATAGCGGTGGCGTGACTTTGGGCTCGCTCAATGGCGTCGAGCAGGTCGTGCTGCTGCCGGGCAACGACACCCGCTTCGGCGACACCGCCGGCAATCTCTACGATTACAACATCACCTCGTCGGACGCTTCGGTGGCGGCCGGCCAGCGGCTGATTATCCAGGCCAACACCTTGCGGGCTGGAGAGGATCTGACCTTCAACGGCTCGGCCGAAACCGACGGCTCGTTCCTGATCTACGGCGGGCAGGGAACCGACATTCTGACCGGCGGCGCCGGTAATGACGGCTTCTTCTTCGGCCAGGGCCGGTTCGGCGCCAGCGATGTCGTCAATGGCGGCGGCGGCAATATGGACCAGCTCGGCCTGCAGGGGAATTTCAACATCACTTTCGGCGCTGCCCATCTGTCGAGCATCGAGTTCATCGTCTTGCTGTCGGCCAGCGACAACCGCTTCGGCGCGGACGGCGGGACGGTGGGCTACAACCTCACCATGAACGACGGCAATGTCGCCGCCGGCCAGACGATGGTGATCTCCGCCACGACGCTTCGCTTCAACGAGACTGTGGTCTTCAACGGCTCGGCGGAGACGAACGGCCGGTTCGAAGTCTATGGCGGCGGCGGCAACGATGTCATCACCGGCGGCTCGGGCGACGATCTGATCTTCGGCGGTGGCCGGGGTGACACGCTGACCGGCGGGGCCGGCAACGACATCTTCGCCTACCGCGCGCTGACCGATTCGAACTCTACGGAGCGCGACGGCATCCAGGACTTCAACCTGGGCGACCGGATCGATCTGTCGCGGATCGACGCCAACCTCAATCTGGCGGGGATGCAGGGCTTCAGCTTTGTCGGTACAAGCGCGTTCAGCGGGACGGCCGGCGAGTTGCGCTACGAGAATATCAGCCTCGGCGGGCCGATCTACCTGATCCAGGGCGACGCGAATGGCGACGGCATCTCCGATCTCGAGATCGTCATCGTGATGACCGATCGCAACGTGCTGACGACGAACGACTTCATCGGCGTCAGCGCCGCGCAGGCGGGGCTTTCGCCAAAGGGTGCGGCGGGCGACTCGGGCGGCCTGCTGATCATGGACCTGTCGGATCCGGATATGCTCGATCTGGGCGATCTTGGCGGAATGCTCGACGCCCCCGCCCCCAAAGGCGGCCATCTGGACATGATGTTCGCGCGCGACAGCGGCGGTCCGGACATGATCCAGTTGTTCGATCCGGATCTGGACGCGGCTTCCGCGCCGGACGGGTTCGGGTCGCTCGGTAGCCACGATCTGACGCTTTAGGCAACTGCGCCTATCCCCCGCCGCCGGCCATGCCTGCGCGCGGGGGCCTATGCTTTTCGCGTCGCCTGGCGAGCGAAGACGCTGTAAGGTGAGAATCGTCCCATTTTGTCCGCATTCGCCGCTTGCGGCCCAAAGCCGGCGGCCTATGGTGACTTCGACGTGGAGGGGGATTGAACATGGCGGTACCGTTTCTCGCGGAAATCCGTGTGGTGTCGTTCAATTTCGCCCCGAAGGGCTGGGCGCTCTGCAACGGGCAGTTCCTGCCGATTAATGAGAATCAGGCGCTCTTTTCGCTGCTCGGCACGACCTATGGCGGCAACGGCCAGACGACCTTCGCCCTTCCCGACCTGCGCGGACGCGCGCCCTATCATATGGGCGGCAGCTTCACCCAGGGTCAGGCCGGCGGCGAGACCGCCCATACGGTGACGCTGGCGGAAATGCCGCAGCATCTCCACTTCGCCAACGCCGCGACGGCGGACGGCGATGTCCCGACTGCGGCCGGCAACATGCTCGGCGCGTTCAACAACGGTTACGGCGCGCCGGCGGCGTTTACCGCGCTGTTGCCGCAATCGATCTCGAACGTCGGCGGGAGCCAGGCGCACAACAATATGTCTCCCTTCCTCGTCCTGAACTTCGTCATTGCCCTCCAGGGCATCTTCCCGTCGCAGAATTGAGGAGGATCGCATGGGCCAGCCTTATGTCGGTGAAATTCGCATGTTCGGAGGCAATTTCGCCCCGGCCGGCTGGATGTTCTGTGACGGGCAATTGCTGCCCATTTCCGAGAATGAGACGCTCTTCCAGCTGATCGGCACGACCTATGGCGGGGACGGGGAATCCACCTTCGCTTTGCCGAACCTCCAGAGCCGCATCCCGATCCATTTCGGGACCGGTCCCGGGGGGATCTCGCGGATCCTGGCGGAGACCGGCGGGACGGAGCAGGAGACCCTCTCGATCCAGCAGATCCCGAACCACAATCACCCGTTCATCGCCTCGATGGGCACCGGCACCCAGAACGCCCCCGGGGGCGAAATTCTGGCTTCCGGCTCGTCGCTCTCCACCTATCGTCCCCAGGCGCCAAGCCAGGCGCTTGCGGCCCAGACGATCAGCCCGACCGGCGGCAGCCAACCCCATGACAATATGTCGCCCTTTCTGTGCGTGAACTTCATCATCTCGCTGTTCGGCATCTTCCCGAGCCCAACCTGAGGAGCGCCAAACGTGGCTGATCCCTTCGTCGCCGAGATTCGCATCGTCGGCTTCAATTTCCCACCAACGGGGTGGGCCTATTGCAATGGGCAGTTGCTGCCCATTTCGCAGAATACGGCCCTCTTTTCGCTGCTCGGCACGACCTATGGCGGCGACGGCAAGTCGACCTTTGCGCTGCCGAACCTGCAAGGATCCGCGCCGATGCACCCGGGCCAGGGGCCGGGCCTGTCGCTGCGCGACCTGGGCGAGCAGGGCGGAAGCGAATTCGTGACCCTGCTGGAATCGGAAATGCCGGTCCACAATCACAATTTGAACGCCAATGCGTTGCCGGGATCGGCGTCGCTGGCCTCGACGAATCAAGGGCTTGCCCGCAGCGCCGGCGGTTCGGCCTACAAGCAGGCAGCGTTCGGCGCGACGGAGCCCCTGGCTTTCCAGGCGATCTCGCCGACCGGCGGCAGCCTGCCGCACAACAATATGATGCCCTACCTCACCATGAATTTCATCATCGCGCTGCAGGGCGTGTTTCCGCCGCGTGGCTAGGATGAAGGAAGATGCGATGAACCGCTCCGACCTGCTCGTTTCGCGCCGTAACGTCCTTGCGGGCGGTGTTGCCGCTTTCGCCTTGTCGGCCTGCGGTGCGGAATCGGGCGCGGGCCTCCTTGGCGGCGGGAGCAGCACGTCGACCGCGCCGAGCGGACCGCCGCTCGCGACGGCGGAGGCGGACGTGTGGATTGCGGCGGCGGGATCGACCTTCCAGGCCGGCGGCCACACCATGCGGCTCGTCGGCGTCGAGAAGGTCGGCGCGGCCGGGGGGCGTCCACCGGAACTGCGCCAGCAGGGCTTCATCGCGACCTTCGATGTGCTGGATGGTGCCCGGATGACCGGCGACCAGACCTACACCATCACCCACGCCAACATCCCGACCTTCAGCATTCACCTCAGCAACAGCGCGGCGAGCCCGACGCGGATGCTCGCTTCCTTCAATTGACGATCGCGCCGGCATTGCACGCCGCCGGCCGCCTCGGGGTGACGGCCCGGGCGATGAACGACGCGGATCTGCCGTTCGTCGCCGCGCTCTATGCCTCGACCCGGGCGGAGGAGCTGGCGCTGACCGGCTGGCCGGAGGCGCAGCAACAGCTTTTCCTGGATCAGCAGCACCGCGCCCAGGACCACCATTACCGGACCTACTATCCCGAAATGGAGTGGCTGATCCTGCAGCAGGACGGCGCGACGATCGGCCGACTCTATCTGTCCGAATGGGAAAACGAGTTTCGTGTCGTCGACATCTCGCTGATCGCAAGCCATCGCGGGCGCGGCGTGGGCGGCGCGGTCTTTGCGGATGTGCTGGCTGCGGCGGCCGCGGCGGGCAAGGGCGTTTCCACCCATGTCGAGAAGAGCAATCCCGCCCGCCGGCTCTATCTGCGCCTGGGCTTCACCGTTGCGGGGGACAAGGGCGTGTACGAATTGCTGCAATGGCAGCCGCCGGCGGCGCGACAGGCCTAATAGAAGACCGCCTCATAATGCGTGCCGGCCGCGTCGCTCGCGATCGGCACGATGAAAATCTCATGGTCGAAGTCTGCACGCCGCACCGCCATCGTGGCCTGGGCCAGGACCGGGCTCGCCGGGCCCAGAAATTCCAGCCGGAACGCGCCAGCCCCGCGCACACCGCCCTCCAGCGGTTCGGCTTTCACCAAGGTCATCGGCACCTGCCCGCCGTCGAAGGCCATGTCGCACGCTTCATTGAGCCAGGGGGTGAAGTCGTCGATCGACAATTGCTGCACGCTTTCACCCCGCTTGGCGGCCTGGCCGCTTCGATGCGTGGCCTAGCATAGGCGCGAACAGGGCACCAACCGGCGGTCCCGGCGGAAATTCTCGGCTTAGCTCGGGACGCGCCGCGCGCGGTGGATCCAGCAATTCACGCTGAAACGGGAGTCGGCGAAGGCGCCTGACGGGCAGTCGATCCTGAGCACTTCGTGCGGCCACCAGGACGGAAAGACCACCAGCCGGCCCTGGCTGGGCTCGATATCGTGGCCCGGGTCCCCCGCCTGCGCGCCGGGACGATGCAGGCGCAATTGCCCGCCCGAAAAGGCCATCGGCTTGCGGTGGAAATAATAAACGCCGCTGAGCAGGCGATCGCCCTGGGCGGGCTGATCGGAGCGATAGGAATCGCTGTGAAGGGCGAAGAAGGCGCCGTCATTGTGGGCCACCAGTTCGAGCTCGACCACGCTCGGCTCGAAGCGGGACATGCGCAAGGCCGCGATCCACGGCTCGACCTGCGCCAAGAGCCGGTGCCGCAGCGTATCGGCAAAGGGCCCGAGGTCGCGCAGGGACAAAGCTTTGCGCGCCCGCTCCTCGACGCCCGCTTCGACCTGCGCGGGCGTGAAGCGGTGTTGATTGGCCAGGGTCCCTTGCAGCAGGCCGTCCCGCTCCTTGTCAGAGAGAAAGTCCCGGATCAGCAAATGGGGCGGAGTCACGAACCCGCCGTGACCGCCGTGGCCGGCGCGAGGCCGAGGCGATCGGCGTCGCGGACCTGGTGCAGTTCGACGGCACCCTGCCCACGCAGCCGCAGGTGCTGGACTGGCTGGGCGCGGTGGACGTCTATCTGCAGCCGTCGCTGCAGGAAGGCCTGCCGCGCGCCCTGATCGAGGCGATGAGCCAGGGCTGCCCGGCGCTGGGCGCGGCGGCGGGCGGGATCGTCGAACTGCTCCCCGCAGCGGAGCTGGTGACTCCGGGCGACGACGGCGCGCTCGCCGAGCTGCTGGTCGCGCGCCTGACCGATACGGACTGGATGGCGCGAAGCGCGGCGCGCAACTGGGAGCGGGCGCAGGCGTTCGACCCGGCCATCCTGAGCCCGCGCCGCGACGCCTTCTGGCGGGAATTCTGTCGGCGAATCCAGGTGGCGCGGCGCTCCTTGGCCATCGAATCGGCGAGGTCGCGCCCAGTGTAGGCCCAGGCCGCGCGATCCCGAGACGCGACTAGGAATGCGACAGGCAAGGAATGGCGGGGGATCCCGCGAGTAAGCCCGCAGGCTCCGAAAGGGCGATTGTTCCCGTGGGGCTCCGTCAGTAGATACGTCGATCAGATTCGCAGCGGACTAGTGTCGACTTTACGCGATTGATCGGTGACCTATGCTGTCACTACGCTGAGCCGCATAGACGAGGCAAAAGCCAGAAGGTCCGCTTCGTCGCCGCCGTCGGAGTGGAGGACGATGGTGTCGACCTGGTCGTAAAAGGCCTCCGGTTGGGCCATCACGGCCTGCCCGCCGCTTAGCGGAACCGAGCCGCCATTATATTCGACGCGCAGGCCCGCCAGGTCGCCGTCGTTATTACCGGTCAGGACAATGTCGTGACCAGTATTGCACTGGCGCTTCACGAGCAGGGTGACCTGCCCGTCCGCGACGGTGCCGCTCATCACGTCGATCTCGCACTGCACCGGAATATGCAGCACCAGCTGCAAAGTAGCGGACCTGGCCAGCGCCGCGGACGGCATCAGGGCCATCGCCGCACTTGCAAGAATAAAAGCGAATCGTTTCATGCATCACCTCTTGGCGATGCGTGTTTATTCGCGGACTCTTTAAGAAGCCGGAAAGTTGCTGGTTAAGCAAATGTTGATGCGTGCTAGTTGGATTGGACGTCGACCGTAATCCGATCTTGGTAGCGCCCTGCATAGCGCCCAGTCGTGTCGCCAAGTGTGATGAGTAACGGATAGCTCGCCCCGGCGACGCTCATCGGCGGATTGCGCTGCACCGAGTAAGCGCTGGCAAGACCGATCACGTTGCCGTCGAAGGTGGCGGAATAAGCGATCGGCGGCAGGTTCCTGTTTTGGAGATGCTTCAGCACGCCGCCATGTTGCGAAGTCAGGCGAACCAGTACGCTCGAATTGGCCCACACGTTCACATAGACCATGCCCGTCTGGCCCATTTGGGCATCCGGAAAGTTGATCGTGGCTGGCGCCATTCCCAGTGACGACAGGGATGGGGACGGTGCCCCGGAAATGCTGGTCTCCGAGCGCGCCGGGACCGCCATGGTGAGGATCGGGTTGGATCCGCCGATGCTGATCGGGTCATTCTCCGGGCCTTCGCCGCGAAGGGCCAGGTTGGAGGTGTAGAAGCCAACCGGCACGACCTGCTGGCCGGGTACCCGGAACTGGATCGACACCGTTTCGCGCCCGCCGCCAGCGACAGTGACGCTGAACGGGCCATATTCGCCGGGCAGCGAACCCCCGGTCGTCCCTTCTATCTGATAAGCCATCGTCTCGCCGCTGGCGGAAAGCCGAAGCTGGCCGTCGCTGGGGGAAATGTAGAAGCGGGCCTGGCAATTCTGGTCGCCGGAATTGAACACGGTCACGCGCAGACCGACCACTGTGTCCTGCGCCGCAAACGGGTCATAGAGTTTCTGCAAACTGTTCCCGCTCGTGCTTGCGGTCAGGTCACAGGACTGGGCTGCCGCGGGAGACGAAGCCGCAAGGGCAATAATCAATCCGGTGAGGAAATATTTCATCTTGGCTCTCCCACCCGAAGCTCACCGATATTGACGACTGCCTCGCCATCCTCCGGGACATTGATCTCGCCGATCGAGCCGCTCTGTCCGGCCAGCACGATTCGATAGCGGCCCGGCGTGACCCGGGATGCGGCCATACGCCCGGTCCGGTTAGTAAAGAATTGCACCGATTCACCGGGCTGACCGGATACTGGCTCGAGCGTGCCGGCGGCGAAGATCAGCGGCTCCCCGCCGGCGTTGATCAATCTGCCGAGCACGGTCTTCGATGCCGCCGATCCGATTGTGATCGAATAGCCGCTCGCCGCGCCGGGCAGGATGTCATAGCGACCGGGACCGATATCGTAGCCGGTCGGCAGGCGTGGGACGTCGATTTCGAGCGTCGTCGGCTGATAGGCGCGCCGCACCGGCACCAGCGCCGGGCCGAGTGCATCGGTTCGGGCGGTGCCGTTCAGGCTGAAAGAATCCGACACGATCACGTCGGCATTGCCGAGCGACCGGTGCCGGTCGACGATCACGAAGCCGCGCGCGGCGTCGCGGCCGATCGCCAACCGGCCGTCGGCAAAGCCGATCCCGAAGCTGGCCGAAAGATCGGTGGTTTGCTGCACATTGCCCTGCGACCGCTCGTAGCTGTGCCGAAGCCCGGCCCGGAAGCGATTGGAATAATGCTCCACCTCCAGATTGGCGGCATGACCATCCTCGCTCGCGGCAGCGCCGACCCGGACGTCCGTCTGGTTCAAGCCTTCGAGGCCGATCATCTGATAATCGGCCGACACCCGGTGACGTTCCGTATCGTAGGACGCGCGCGCCGATCGGCGCGAGCCGAGCGGAAGCGAGATCGACAGCACGCCACGATGTTCCCGGCCCCGTTCGTCGTCGCGATAGGAATAGGCTGCGGTCGCGTTGAACGGCCCGAAGCGACGCGTCGCCGATGCGCCCGCGGTGCGAACGTCCGGCAATGTTGGGTTGCGGCTGATGCTGTAGCCGCCGGTGATGCTCAAATAGGTCCGCTCGTCGATCGGCGTCTGATAGCGGGCACTGAGGGTCCAGCTGAACCGGTTGATGCCCGGTCCGGACACATCCATCGGCGTGAACTTGGCGCTCTGATACTGAATGTCGAGGTTTAGGCCGGCCACACGGTTCCCCGCTGCCGGATGATTGACCCGGTAGCTCAGGGTGAAGGCGCTCTGCGGGTCTTCATTCTCGTTGAAATCGACCGCGCCCTCCAGGCCGATGATCCCGATCGGGGTCGCCACCACCGCCTGCCCGCTCAGCAGGGCGTTGCGCTGATCCAGCTGGATCCCGGCGCCGAGCGTCAGTCGGTCGCTGACCCCGCGCAGGTAGAAGCCGGAGAAGAAGGGTTCTTCTTCATAGGCGGTGGTCCGGAACTGCCCGAATCGAGTTCGCCGAAAACCAAGCGTGGCCGAAAAGATCGAGACTTCGCGGTCCAGCAGGTCGATGTCGGAGAAGAAGGACAGGGTGATCGTCTCGTCCCGGCCGGCGTCGTCGCGGACCACGAGTTGCACGTCGTTCAGCCCCTCGAGCGACGGGAAATCGCGGATATTATATTGGCCCGGCGCCAGATCGAGCGTCCGATACAAAGTGCCGTTGACCAGCACATCCACCCGCGACGGCCGTTCGATGATCAGCGAACCGCGCCCGGCCGGACGCAGGTTCCGGAACGGCTGGATGGTCTGGTACAGCCGCTCGACGCTCACCCCGATCACGCCTGCGGGCGCGCTATAGGCGCCGAACACCTGCGGATCGACGTCGCCGGCCGAATAGCGGATAGCGTTGTCGACATCGTCGTGAAACAGGGTGACCCGCTGCCGGGTCAGCGCCTCGCCCTCGCGATAGCTGCCCTGGAAGGCGAGATACACGCCTTCCAGCCCGCCGATGTTGACGAAGCCCTCGGCGACCAGATCGAAGGGATCCCGGTCGAGATCGGAAAAGCGCGACGTGTGCCGGAAGCGCTGGCCGGCGGTGATCGTGATCCCGGCGGAGAACGGCTCCGGCGCGGTCAGCCCGCCTTGCCGGAATTGGGAGCGGCTGACGACCTGCAGGTCATTCACCGCTCGCGCCTCCAGCGGCACGGCGATGTTCAGCCGAAGCGCGGCCTGATCGAAGACGACGGTGATGCTGCCCAGGGCAAGCTCGCTGAGCGGCACCATGCCCGGCGCCCGGGCGCGCAGCGTGGCGAGGGTGGAGGACGGGACGATGCCATCCAGCAAGGTGATCAGCCGCGCGAGATCGACGGACGCCGGGGACGCTCCGTCGGTCTCAATCGCAATCTCGCCGACCGGCGCGCCGTTCAGTGTTGCCGTGACGTCCAGCCTGACCCGACGGACCGGCGCCGCAGGCGCCTCCTGGCTCGTCAGGTCGGCCGTCGCCATCGCATTCAGACCAGCCGAACAGGCGAGGAGGCAGACCAGGGACATTGCTGTTATCGCGCCACGGACGGCAGCTCATACCGCGCGGTCGCTCCCTCCCGGATGAAGGCCAGCCCCACCGGCAGTTCGATCACCCGGCGCGTGCCCGGTTCGATCAGTGGCTGCGATACGGCCCGCTGGAGATCTTCTCCCGCAAGCGTCTCCGTAGTGCCATTGCCGCCGGTCAGGGTCCACGTCCCGCCGCGCAGCCGCGTGTAGCGATTGCCCTCGTTCAGCACGGTCACCCGCAGCTTGCCCGGCTCGGAGCCCGGCTCGACCCGTTCGATCACCAGTCGCGCTTCCGACCCCGGCGGCGATACGGCGGCGAGGGTGCCCAGGTTGAACACGACCTGCACCCCGGTCTGGCCGCTGCCGGAAGTGTCCACCGGTTGCTGGGCCACGGTCACGGTGTAGAGGACGGTCTTGCTGACCGGCGCGCCGATATATTGAATCCGGAAGGTCTGGAAACCGTTGCCGGGAATGATGCCCTGCGGCGGGAAGATCAGGAAGTCATCGTCGGCCGGTGTCCGACGCTCCGTGCCATCCGGCAGGATCTCGCGCCGTTCCACGAAAATGTCGACAGGAACCGGCTGGGCGGACGTATTTTCGACTCGAAGATCCTGACGCGAACCAGGTCCGCTCGGGGTCAGGTCGTAGGACATCGGGGTAACACGAATACCAGCGCTTGCGGCCGCGGCCATGAAGAGCAGCGCAAACGCGGCGGTTAAGCCGCGTACGAGGCCGATAAAAGCTGACATTCTTCCCCCACTCGAAACACAGTTACTATAGATCAATTCGGCGTGATCTCAATCGTCACCGTATCGACATACTGACCCGCCAGAAGTCCTGGCGGAATGGATGGTATTTCCAGCCTTAGCCTGCCGCTGCTGCCGATCGTCAGTTCGGCAAAGGGCGCGACGTCGTCGCTTAGCTCGGTGGATAGGTTCACGGGCGCGAAAGCGAGATCACCGCTGCCCGTTTGTGAAATCAGATATGGAATGGCCTGGCCATTGCGCATCAGGGCGCCGCTGTTCGCGGAGAAGATCCGGCGGGCGAACCCGTTGATGCTGTTGCAGGTATAAAGGACGTTCGTCACGTCCTGCTGGCCGGAGGTGAGCTGGACCGTCACGGTGGACGATTCCGTTTCGACCGTGCAGACAGTGGGCAACACCCCATAGATGATGGTGGCGTCTTCCGGCCCGAGGTCGTCCGGCGGCTGTGCGGCGACTGGTGCGGCCAGAAGGCCGGCCCAGGCGACGATAAGGATCGATCTGCTCGCCATGCGAGAGGGAAGGGCGGCCGAAGCCGCCCTTCACAGCCCTTAGTTCGCGGAGATCGTGAAGGTCAGCGTGTCGCGATACTGACCCGCAAAGGCCGGACCATCCGGGGTGCCGACGTTCACCGTGACGGGGATGCTCAGGCCGTTCACCCAGGCGCCAGCGCTCGGGAAGTTCGACGGAACCGGCGCGTTGACGATGTCCGCGTTCGACGGCCCACCGAACAATGAGCTCGACAGCGTGTAAGGGTACTTGGTCGGACTATCGCCGCCGGCATCTTCCAGCTCATAGCCGTTGGCCGAGGTCATGCTGAAGGAAAAGCCGTCGGCATCGTTGCAGATGATGTAAAGATCGCTGCTGAGATTGGTCGCGCCCGAAAGGCTAACGAACTGGCTGGCGGGAGCGTCGAGCGCACACACAGCGTTGATGTCGGCGCCGATCGTCGTGGTGTCGCTATTGCCTTGGGCAAAAGCGGGCGTAGCAAAAGCAGTGGCGGCGAGAGCCGCGAGAACGAGCTTCTTCATGATATAATTCCCCAGTAAAGATAGTTTCATTTCCGAACGAGATACCTCTACTCGAAGTGGCCTCATTCGGCCGCGAAGCGTGTCCAAAACCGGCGACTCGCCCCCCTTGCGGTAACAAATTGTTAAGCTTGAATTACCCGCGTTCACATACCGCAGATTAGGTAGGGGGCATTTTCAGTATTATATCACCCTCATCTTTTCCCTTGCCGAGCAGCATTTTACGCGGCAGCTAGGAGGGGGAAGGGGCGAATGCGGCATGCGAGGCCAAATCGGGCGTGGCGACTGATTGTGCCATTCTAAGACGCCCATTGTTCCAAAATATAACGGGGGAAAGCGTTGGATCTGGAGGATTCACCCAGTTTGCATGACCAGAATCCGGTTCATAATGCCGATGTTCAATCGCTCTTGCTGGACTGGATACACAGTGATTCGCGAGCCCGTCTGATCTTTGATTCGAAGCGCCGGATTGTTTGGCGTAACGATACTGCTTCTGTCCTTTTGAAGAACGAGCTGCCGATTAGAGAAATATCAGGCGTTCTGACTGCGACCGATGCGGACATTGAATGTTCGCTGGATAGATTCCTATCAGCAGTACCGGCTTCTGGGGCGCTGTTGTGCCTCTCTAAAGGAAAAGGCAAACGACACGCCGTTTTACATGTCGCTTCGTCCACAGCGATTGGGAGTGAGTGGTTGGTTGCGGCGGAACTATATGCGCCGCTTCTGGACGAGCCGCCCTTGTATGCGGGCTATGAGAAAGTTTTCGATCTCACTCCTGCAGAGCAAAGGATAGTCCGTCATATGAGTGAGGGCGCTACCGCCGAACAGATCGCAGCAAGTTGTGGGTCGTCGATTGGCACGGTTAGAACTCACATTCGAAACATATATACGAAAATGTCGGTCAAGAGCCGTGAAGGTATGTACTCTATTTTGGCTCATTTTCGAATTTTCTAAATAGTCTTGATATATAAGTCGCGCATAAATAGGCGAAACTAGCGCGCTTCGTATTCGGTGCGTTTGACGGGGACTCACTTAAAATGAAAGATGGCAGATAGCGATGATGAGCTTCGTCTGCGCTCGATAGAGCCTGTGGCTGCGTGGAAGCGCTGAAGGTTGCATCCTCTCTCCATCAAGCGTGCTTGAGATCAGCAGCCAGCTGGGAAGCCAACACCTTCTAGCACTTTGATAGGAGGTTTAAAAAGCAAGTGATTGCAAAAGCTTCCAGCTGAAATATACCGATTCCCGGGGGGAAGATGGCGGGCAGTCATTTGTTTCGGATGGAACTGCTTGGCTCGTTTCGGCTGATTGGGCCGGCCGGAGAGCGCATCCCTATTGTTGGCAAGAGATCGCGCATCCTGCTGGCGATGCTGGCGACGTCGCGCTCCGGCGAACGCTCGCGGCGATGGTTGCAGGAGCGTTTGTGGGGCAGCCGCGAGCGCGCCAATTCGCAGGCGAGCCTTCGCCGTGAGCTCTCCAACTTGCGTCCGCTGGTCAATATCGCGGCCGCGCCGTTGCTGGTGGTCCGCCACGACACGGTGGCGCTCGACCTGGCGCAGATCGAAATCGACATTCGCGACCGCCAGACCGTGATCCTCTCACGCGACGAATTCCTCGAAGGGATCGATATCGCCTGGGAGGAAGGGTTCGAAGACTGGCTGCGCGACGAACGTCAGGCGCTGCAGTCGATCCGCGAGAGCGTGCAGGAGGGCAAGAGCGGGTCGCGTGCGGCCGGCCAGGGCACCTCGCGGCAGAAAAGCGAATTGCCACGCATCGGTGTGGCGGCCGAGGAGCAGGGAGCGGCCGGCGGGCGGGGGAGCGCGGCTTCCGAGCTGGCCGGCGTGCTGGTCGAGCGCTTCGGTTACGTCCGCTGGCTGCAGGTGGTAGAGCTGTCGGCGTCCGGCGAGTCCGGCCCGGGCGCGCCGGAAGCGACGGCACAGGCCGGCCAGGTGGATTATCTCATCCGCTGCCAGACAGGTCCGGCCGGTCAGGCGCGGATCACGCTTGCCGTCGCGCCCACCAATCGCGTGCTGTGGTCCAACAGCCAGGCGCGCGACAACGTCGTTCCGATCGTCGACGACGATCTTGCCATTCACGCGGTGGCGGCGATTGCGTCGCGGGTCGCGGCCGATCAGGCGGAGCAGGTTCGCGACCGGTCGATCGAGGAATTGAGCTTCCACGAATTGCTGTGGCGCGTCCGGTGGCACAAACGGCGGGTCACGCCCGAGGATGCCGCGCAAATGCAGGCGGCGCTGGCGCGGGCGGGGCGGGAGCGGCCCGATTCTGTCGACCTGATCATCGAGCAGACCGATGCCGAGATTGCCGGCTTGTGGGCGAACGGCTCCTCGTCGCGCTCGCTGGAGGAGTTGCGCAAGCAGATCGATCTGGCGCGCGACATCGATCCTTATGATGCGCGCTGCTGGAGCCTGATGGGTTCGGTCGATTTGTGGCGCGGCTCGTATGACGGCGCGCTGGCGCTCCACCGCGAGGCGGTGAGGCTGGACCCCAGTTATTCGGCGGGTCATGCCCGCTTCGGCATCTGCCATATCCTGGCCGGTCAGCCGATCGAAGGGATGGCGATGATCCGGACGTCCTTGCGGCTGGATCCGCATGATGGCTGGGGTTACCGCTATTATGGCGTGCTCGCGCTGGGCCATATCATGCTTGGCGATCATGCGGCGGCGATCGGTGCGGCGGCCGACGCGCTCGCGCGCTACCCGGACTATCTCTACGGCCGGGTCTTCACCGTGGCCGGCCACTGGCTGGGCGGCGACCAGGACCGGGCGCTCGACGCCGTGGCCGGGCTGCTTGCGGTGAAGCCCGACTTCGACCCCGAAATGCTGCGGCTGTTGCCGTTCAAGGATCGCAGCTGGAATGAGCGGCTGGAGCAGACGCTCGCCGCAGCGGTCAACGCCTTCCGGACGGTGCCCGATTCATCCTCGGCCCGGCAGGCAAATTCGCAGTGACAAAGCGCCGTCGGGGGCCTTCCCCGCAGGCGGCATCGCAGGGTCCGGGCTGAACCTGGGCTCGGTAGCGCGCCCGGCTACGGCGCCAGCACGATTTCAAACAGGCGCAGCAATTCCGAGCGGTAATGGTGCTGATCGTCGGGCGACAGCGGCTCGACGGGAAGCACCGTTTTCAGGAAGTTCGTGCCGATCAGCATGGCCATCGCGAGCATCGCCTTGGCACGCGCATTCGGTTCGCCGATCGCGCCAGCGAGGGGTTGCAACACATCGCGGCCAAAGGATCTGCGGATCACCTCGGCCGCCGCGGGGGAGGCGGCGGAGCGCAGCATGATCATCAATTTGTCGCGCTGGTAGGTGCAATCCGGGTCGTCACCCTGCGACACCAATGACAGGAAGAAGGGGGCCAGGGCCTCCGCCTCCGACGGCAAAGTGAAGGTCGCTTCCTCGCCGCCCCGCAGCACGAGGCGGAACAATTCCTCCTTGGAACCGAAATAGCGGCTCACCAAAGCGACATCCACGCCGGCGTCGCGCGCGATGTCGCGCATCCCGACCGAATCGTAGCTTTCCGCCAGGAATCGCGCGCGCGCCGATTCGAGGATCGTCTCGCGCGTCGTCGCGGCGCATTTCCGCCGCTTGGGCACGCACTGGGCTTCGTCCATCATTTCACCTCATAGCGTAGCCGATCGGACACGCGCGTCAACATTTGTTGACTTTATATGTCTACGAACGTTGACATGCGATGAACTCGCATTTAGCGGGCCTCTGCCGCGGCCGTGCGGCCAGGATTTTCGACGACATGAAGCTTTCCAAGTTCGCGCCAATTCTGGCGGCGCTCGCCTTCCTCCAAGCCTGCGGCGCGCCCGCGGAAGTAGCGCCCCAGCAGGGTCCGATGCCGGTCACGGTGGCGACTCCGCTGCAGCAGGAAGTCGTCGATTGGGACGATTATGTCGGCCGCTTCGAGGCGGTGCAGAGCGTCGAAGTGAAGCCGCGGGCGACCGGCTATTTGCAGGCGGTGCACTTCCGCGACGGCGACTATGTCCGGCAGGGGCAATTGCTCTTCACGATCGACGCCCGGCCGGCGCAGGCGCAGCTCGACCAGTCGCGCGCTCAGCTGGCGCGGGCGCAGGCGGCACTTGCCAATGCCCGCACCGAGCTCGCCCGTTCGCAGACTTTGGCCGCGTCGCAGGCCGCGAGCCGCGAGGAAGTGGAGCAGCGCGAGGCGGCCGTGCGAACCGCGCAGGCCGATATCGCCGCGGCCAATGCCGCGATCCGCGCACAGCAGCTCAACGTCGGCTTCACCCGCGTGGTCGCGCCGATTTCCGGCCGGATCTCCGAACGCCGCGTCGACACGGGCAATTCGGTGACCGCCGACCAGACCGTGCTGACCACGATCGTCTCCACCAATCCGCTCCACTTCGCCTTTGAAGGCTCCGAGGCATCGCTGCTGAAATATCAGCGGCAGGGCGGCGGCAGCCTGACGGGCGCAGCGGTCCGAATCCAGCTGCAGGACGAGACGGATTATGTCCACGCGGGCACGCTCGACTTCATCGACGCCGGCCTGAACCCGGCCGCCGGCACGGTCCGCGCGCGGGCCCTGGTCGCCAATCCCGACGGCCTGCTCCGTCCCGGCATGATGGGCCGCCTGCGGCTGGCCGCCGGTCCGGCCTATCAAGCTCTGCTGGTGCCGGAATCGGCCATCTCCACCGACGCCACAAGGCGCATCGTCAGCGTCGTCGATGCCGAGGGCAATGTGACCCCGCGCCCGGTCGAGCTCGGGCCGCGCCTGGGCGAATTGCGCGTGATCCGCTCCGGCATCGGGCCTGAGGATCGGGTGATCATCAACGGCCTCCAGCGCGTCCAGCCGGGCCAGAAGGTGCAGCCGCAAATGGGCCAGATCCAGGCCGGTGGCGCGACCGAGCCGCGCGCCGCCGCGCCGGGCCAGGAAGCGCCCGCCGCTCCAGCCACCCCGGCGGCCCCGGCCACCGGCCAGTAAGGCACAAGCGATGAACATCTCGAGCTTCTTCATCGAGCGACCGATCTTCGCGGCGGTCCTCTCGATCCTCATCACCCTGCTGGGGGTGTTCGCTTTCCCGAACCTGCCGCTGGGCCAGTATCCGGAAATCTCGCCGCCGACCGTGTCGGTGTCGGCGAGCTTCCCGGGGGCGTCCGCCGAGACGATGGCCGAGACCATCGCTGCGCCGCTCGAGCAGGAGATCAATGGCGTCGAGGGGATGCGTTACATCCAGTCGACCTCGAGCCAGGGCATCAGCCAGATCACGGTGACGTTCGAGCCGGGCACCAATGTCGATACCGCCCAGGTGCTGATCCAGAACCGTGTCGCTTTGGCGGAGCCGCGGCTCCCCGAGCAGACGCGCCAGATCGGCGTCATCGTCAACAAGCAGGCGCCCGACTTCCTGCTGATCGCCGCTTTGACCTCGACCGATCCCAATATCGATATCGATTATGTCGGCAATTACGCCAATTCGCGGCTGCGCGACCGGCTGCTGCGCATCAACGGCGTCGGCAACGTCCAGGTGTTCGGCGGCGGCAATTATTCGATGCGGATCTGGATCGATCCGGACAAGGCGGCCGCGCGCAACCTGACCTCGGCGGAAATCGTCACCGCCTTGCGCACGCAGAACGTGCAGGTCGCGGCCGGCTCGATCGGCCAGGCGCCGGCGCAGAACACCAATGCGGCGTTCGAGCTGCCCGTGCAGGTGCAGGGCCGGCTGAGCGATCCGGAAGAATTTTCCGACGTCGTGATCAAGACCGATCCGGCGACCGGCGCGATCACGCGGGTGCGCGATGTCGCCCGGGTGGAAATCGGCAGCCAGGATTATGGCATCCGAGCGCAGTTCAGCGGCCGGCCGGGCGTCGCCATGGCGATCCAGCAATTGCCGGGTTCGAACGCTCTGACCACCGCTTCCGCGGTGCTGGCGGAGCTCGAGGCGGCGTCGCGCGAGTTCCCGGCGGGCGTGCAATATTCCATCCCCTACAACCCGACCGAATATGTCGAGGCGTCGGTGACGGCGGTCGAGCATACGTTGATCGAAGCGGTCATCCTGGTGATGATCGTGATCATCGTCTTCCTGCACACCTGGCGGGCGGCTTTGATCCCGATCATCGCCATTCCGATCTCGCTGATCGGCACCTTTGCGGTGCTGCTGGCGCTGGGCTTCACGATCAATTCGCTGGTGCTGTTCGGCCTCGTGCTGGCGGTCGGCATCGTCGTCGACGACGCGATCGTCGTGGTGGAATCGGTCGAGCGGCACATGCGCGAAGGCATGTCGCCACGCGAGGCGGCGCACGCGACGATGCGCGAGATTTCGGGTGCGCTGATCGCGATCGGGCTGGTGCTGGTGGCGGTGTTCGTCCCGGCGGCGATGATCTCGGGCGTGTCCGGCATCTTCTACCGCCAGTTCGCGGTGACGATTGCGGCGGCGGCGGTGATCTCCACCTTCACCTCGCTCACTCTGTCCCCGGCGCTCGCCGCGATGCTGCTCAAGCCGAATGATGAGAACGAGAAGCCGCGACGCGGGCTCGGCTGGTTCCGCTGGGCGACCGGCAAGTTCAACCAGGGCTTCGACTGGCTGTCGGACCGCTATGGCAAGGCGACTGCCAAGTTCGTCCACCGTTCGACGATCATGCTGGTCATCTATGGCGGCCTGCTGGGCCTCACCGCATGGCGACTGAGCGAGACTCCGGCCGGCTTCATCCCCGAGCAGGATCAGGGCTTCCTGATCGGCGTCGTGCAACTGCCGCCCGGCGCCTCGCTGGAACGCACCGAGGCGGCCATGAACCGCGCGGTCGAGATCGCCATGAAGACCGACGGCGTTGCCGATGTGGCCGCGTTCGCCGGTCTGGACGGCACCAGCTTCTCGGCCGCCTCCAACGCCGCGACCATGTTCATCCGTCTTGACGAGTGCGACGAGCGCAAGACGCCCCAGATGGCGGCCTCGGCCCTGGCCGGCGCCCTGTCCGGCGCGACCGGCGTGATCGAGGAAGCGACCATCTTCATGATCGCCCCCCCAGCCGTTCAGGGGCTGGGCAACGGCAACGGCTTCACCATGATGATCCAGGACCGTTCGGGCGCCGGCCTGAAGGCGCTGGAAGGGGCCACCTTCGCCATGATGGGCGCCGCCGCCCAGCAGCCGGAGCAGGTCCAGCAGGTGTTCAGCCTCTACAACACCGGCTCGCCGCGCATCGCCGCCAACGTCGACCGCGACAAGGCCCTGTTGATGGGGGTCCAGCCCTCGACCGTGTTCAGCACCCTGGGCACCTAC
>JAFAEG010000005.1 GCA_023424095.1 Pseudomonadota bacterium
GGCCAGCCAGCAACGCGCGCGTTAAGCTCGCGGAAGCGATTGGGACGCTAGCATACGTTCCGATCGGCATGCTCGCACCATGAATGCCGGTCGCGGGCAAGCAGCCCGGTCGGTTGATAAGTGAAGAGCAGGGTTTTGTGATGCGTACCTTCTTGGGCTTCTGCCTGTTCGCGATGGCTGCCATCTTCTTCACGACGAGCGACGTGCAGGCCGCGCGGGTCACGCCGATGGCGATCCAGATATCGCCGACCGGCCGCAATTCGATCGCCCGGATCGAAGTCACCAACAGCGAAGATCGCCTGCTTCCGGTCGAGATCCGCATGTATCGCGGCATCGTCAGCGAGACCGGCGAGCTGGAAATGGTCCCGGCCGACGACAAGTTCGTCGTTTTCCCGCCCCAGATCACCGTCCAGCCGCGCAGCCAGCAGGCCTTTCGCATCCAGTATCTCGCCGACGGTCCGATGGAGCGGTCGGAAATCTATTACGCCTCGGTCACCCAATTGCCGGTCGATCTGGAGCCAGGCGAATCGCGCATCCAAGTGCTCATGCGCTTCAACGTCCTCGTCGAGGTCGTGCCGGAGGACAGCCGCTCGGCCGCTTCGGTCAGCTGGTCGCGCTGGGCCGAACGCGAATATGAAGTGCCGGTCGATGACACCGTCCCGGAGGAAGAGCGGGTGATGCGTCGCGAGACGGTCGCCGGGATCGAATTCCGCGTCCAGAATGACGGCACCCGTTCCTATCCGGCGGGCCGCAACGGCCTGGTGGTCGCGGGGACGGCGGCGGATGGCTCCGCCGTGTCGCGCACACTCACCGCCGAGCAGGTCGCGGAAGTGGTCGGCCTCGGCCTCGTGCCTGCGGGCGGCGCGCGCATTTTCTTCCTCCCCTTCGAATCCCGGCTGCAGGACAGCTCCCTTTCGGTCACCTTGAACTGAGCGTTTCGTGGGGGTCGTGACGAGATTGCTCTGCGGGGCGGCACTTGCCACAGCGCTACCGGGCGTCGCGCTGGCGCAGCCGGTGGCGGCGAGCGCGCCGGAAGCCGGCGTCTCGCTCACGCTCCCGCTCGTTCAACAAGGCCGCCTCCACGGCGATATCGCCGTCGAGATCTTCCCGGACGGCCGAGTCAGCTACAATCGCGCGGCGCTGCTCGAGGCGATCGGCCCGCTCCTGTCCCCGCAGGGCCGGGAGCGCTTTGCGGCCGCCTTGCCGGCCGGCGACATGCTACCCGCCGAACAGGTCGCCGCCGCTGGCGTCAGCCTGCGCTACGACAGCGGCCAGCTGGAAATCCAGGTTGAGCGAATCGACCCGGGCCTTGTGCCGGTGCGCGCTGTCGGCACCCCGATCGAGGCGGGCGAGGTCGCGATCACGCACCAGCCAGAGCGGTTCAGCGCCTACCTCAATCTCGTCGGCGACTTTCGGCTGCGCGACTTTGAGACGTTCGAGACACCAGGACTGCTCGTGTTCGGCGCGGTGCGTGCCGGTCCGATCGTATTCGAATTCGACGGCGGCTATGACGAGACATTGGGCGCGGGCAGCGGCTTCTACCGCCGCGCCGCGCGACTGATCTACGACGAGCCCGACCGGCAGCGCCGCTGGACCGCGGGCGACGTGCAGTTGCGCGGCTCATCTCTGCTTGGCGGCACGTTGCTGGGCGGCGTGGCTGTGCAGCATGGCAGGCGCATCTTCTCCGACACCGGGCCGCTGGTCCGGCTCGGCGGGCAGCAGGTGCTGCTCGAACGCGACGCCACGGTGGAGGTCATCGTCGATGGCGCCCAGGTGCAGACCCTGCAACTGGCCGCCGGCCCCTATGATTTCGCTTTGCTGCAGGCGCAATATGGCGGGCGCAGCACCCAATTCTTCGTCACCGACGTGACGGGCCGCCGGCAGCTGTCCGGCTTCGATCCCTATTTCGACACGTCCGATCTCGCCGCGGGTGAAGTGGAATATCATGCCGGCATCGGCGTCGTCGCCAACGCCTTCGAACTGCAGCCGGAATATTCGGGCGAGCCTGCATTCTCGGGCTCCTACCGCCGTGGCCTGACCAACCGCATCGCGGTCGGCGGCGCCTTGCAGGTGTCGAGCGACATCGTGGTCGCTAGCGCCGACCTCGCCGTCGCGCCGCGTTTCATGCCGGGGCGGCTCGAAGTGTCGGCTGCCGTCAGTCAGGCGGGCGAGACCGGCTTCGCGCTGTCCGGCAGCTGGGGCGCAGCGTTCGGCAGCGGCCGAAACCTCACCAGTTTCTCGATCAGCGGCGAATATCGCGACCGCAATTTCACGACGCTCACCGACGCCCTGTTTCCGCTCGCCGCCGCCAGCTTCTCGGTAAACGGCACGGTCTCGCGCTCCCTGGGCAGCCGCACCACTCTGGTCGGGGGCTTCAACTATTTCGATCGGGAGGGGCTGCGCACGACGCGCACCGCTTATGCCGATCTGCTATATCGCATCCGCACGCTCCGGATCACCATCGGGGCGGAATATGGCGAAGGCTTCATTGGCAAGAAGTTCGGCGTCCGCGCCGCCATCGCCATCCCGCTCGGCCGCCGCGAACGCGCAGAGGCCAGCTACAACGGCCGGCGCGACGAATATCGCGCCTTCGTCACGCGCGGTTCGGAAGACCGGGTCGGCAGCTTCGGCTACGATATCGGCTTGCGCCACGCCCCTAGCGAAACCGGCATCGACGCAACCGCCGATTATGTCGGCAACCGTTTCTACAGCAGGCTCGCGGTGACCAGCGGCGGCCAGGGCATCGGCAACATCACCGACCGCCAGTTCGCCCGCCTGCAGGTCGGCACCTCGATCGCTTATGCCGGCGGCAGCGTGGCGATCGGCCGGCCGATCAACGACAGCTTCGTGATCGCTAGCCCGCATCGGGAATTGAGCGGCGAGCAGGTGGTGCTGGGCGGCTCCGGCCAGGACCGCCGGTTCGAGGCGATGAGTGGTTTGTGGGGGGCGGCCCTCGGGTCCCGGCTCAATTCCTACAGCCGCCAGTCCATCCTCTACGATCTTCGCGGCGGAAGCGCCGCGGTCGATATCGGCAGCGGCGTCGCCAC
Source organism: Pseudomonadota bacterium (assembly GCA_023424095.1). GTDB lineage: Bacteria > Pseudomonadota > Alphaproteobacteria > Sphingomonadales > Sphingomonadaceae > Allosphingosinicella. The sequence continues at coordinate 3,048 of JAFAEG010000005.1, forward strand.
GGTCGAACCGCCCTATCGCAGCGGCTACAAGCTCGTCGTCGGCAGCGGTGCGACCATTACCGCCTACGGGTTCATGAACCTGACCGAAGGCCCGGCCATTCTCATCTCGGGAACGGTGGTGTCCGCCGACGATCCCGAATTCGGCAGCCAGCCCTTCTTCACCAACTCGGCCGGCCGCTTCGCCATCATCGGTCTGCGCGCCGGCAAATCCTATGAGATCCGCCTCAACGGCTATGAAGTCACCCACCGCTTCGTCGTGCCCGCCGACGCCGAGCCGCTACTGCAGCTTGGCGAGGTTCCGGTCATCACGCCGCGGCGCGTTCAGGAGTAAGGCCGATGCGTCCCCGCCATTTTCTGATCCTGGCCGCGCTGGCCGCCTTTCCGGCCACGGCCGGCGCGACCTGCGTGCCAGCCTTCGTGCAAGGCCCCGGCACAATCGTCATTCGCCCGCTGTCGCTCGACACCGGCCAGGCGACCGAGCGGTTCGAACTGCGCGTCCGCAACGACGGCGATACCGCTTGCTCGCTGCGTCTTGTCGTGGGCCGCGATCTCGCCGCGCGCAGCGCCGATTTCCCTGCTTATTCGATGAGCGGCCCGTTCGGCACCATGACGATCGGCGCCGGGCAGGCCATGGCCGGACAGGGCGCTGCTGCCACTCCGGTCCAGCTAGCTCCCGGCGCACAGGTCGCGCTCAGCCAGGACGTGCGGGTCGAAGCCGGCTGGGGCAGCGCCGCCGGGGAGAAAGTCGAAGAGCTGCAGTTCGCGCTGCTGTCCACCGCCGACCAGAGCGAACTCGCCACGCTTCGCGTCAGGCTGCGGCTCGAAATTCCGACGACGGCGCTGATCCGCTTCGCCGGCGCCAGCGCGGGTGGCCCCGCGCGAGTCGACATGGGGACACTTTCCCCGACCGCCCCGACCCGGTCACCGCCGTTCGCGATCCGCGTGCTGAGCACCGCACCCTACCGGATGGATCTGGAATCGGAGAATCGCGGCGCGCTGGCACGCATCGGCGGGCCCGACCGCGCGCCCTACCGGCTCTCCGTCGGCGGCCAGGCGATGAATCTTCGGCAAGGCACGGACGGCTTCCTCGTCAGCCGCCACACCGGCCGCACCGGCGACGTTCACGCCGTCTCGATCGTCGTCGATCCCGACCCGCTGCGTCACGCCGGCCGCTACAGCGACCGGATCATGGTGGCGGTGACGCCGCTCTAGGTGGATGATCCCCGCGGGGATCAGAACATCGTGATCGAGATGTTCAGCGCCAGGCTGGTCTCAAGGCCGAGATAGCGCACGCTTAACGGCCGCGTGCCGTGGCGGGCGCCGACGCGCGAGACGATCGGGCTCCAGCCGGAGCGGCTCAGCGTCGTCGCATGACCGGCGTAATTGAGCGCGACCTTCTCCTCCGCGCCGAGCTCGCGATGCGTGGCGGCGACCAGGAAACCGTCCTGCATGTTGCAGCTTTCGAACACGGTCGCGGTGGCGAGACCGGAATTCTCGTCGATCACGATCGGAGAGGCCTGGACCTCGCAAAAGCCCGGCACGGTCACGGAGATTCGGAATCCCTGCCCTCCGTCCCCCTGCGCCGAAGCGGGAACGGGCAGTGCCGCGACGGTGGCAACGATGGCCAGCCTCAGGAGCAGCGAACGCGCTGTCATACTCAAAACTCCTCCGGCGCCTCGCTACCGGGAAGAGCTTAAGGATTGCTTTGCTTGGCCGCGCCGACCGCGGAAGGATCAGCGCTTCGTCGCTAACCAGATGGTGTGGATCGGGCCCTTGCCATTCTCGCGCGCCCGAACGCGCTGCTCGTCCACGACGAAGCCGGCTTGCTTCAGCCGCTTGGTGAAGGCCGCATCGGCGCTTGCCGACCAGATCGCCAGCACCCCGCCTGACCGCAAAGCGGCGCGCGCACTGTCCAGCCCCCGCGCGGAATAGAGGCCGTCATTGCCGGGCCGGGTCAGGCCATCGGGGCCATTATCGACGTCGAGCAGGATCGCGTCGTAGATGCCCCTCCCCGCCTCGATCGCCCGGCCGACATCCTCGATGCGGATCTCGACGCGCGGATCGTCGAGGCAGTTGTCGGTCATCGCCGCCATCGGCCCGCGCGCCCAGTCCAGGATGCCGGGCACCAGTTCCGCCACGACCAGCCGCGCCTTCGGCCCGACCTCGCCTAAGGCGGCGCGCAGGGTGAAGCCCATGCCATAGCCGCCGATCAGGATTCGCGCCGCTTTCGGGTCGCGCAGCCGTTCGCAGGTCATCGTCGCCAGCGCGACTTCCGACCCGCTCATCCGGCTGCTCATCAGCTCGTTGCGATCGAGCATGATGATGAAATCGCGGCCGTGGCGGATCAGCCGGAGCGGCGGACCGCCCGGCACCTCCGCCACGCCGATCAGTTCGCGTGGGATCAACGCTGCCGGGCTTTGCGGGCGGCGTAGCGGGCGTCGCGCGCCGCCTTCAATTCCTCGGCGCTTGGCAGCGGCTTCTTCAGCCCGCCCAGCGCCGCGACGCGCTCGGCCTCGGCCTTGGCGGCTTCCTTGGCGGCTTTCTCATCCTCGATCGCCTTCAGGCGCGCGGCACGCTTCTCGGCTGCTGCGGCTTCCTTCGCCTCGCGGGCGGCCTGCCGCTCCGCCACGATGGCGGGGTCGAGCGCGGGCTTGTTGCGCAATTTGTCGAGCGCGGCCTGCTTGGCGGCGCGCGCCGCTGCGGTACGTTCGTTGAAATCGGGACTCTTGAAACCGGCCATTTTCACTCCAGGGGGGATCGAGACCGGCGTCGCGCCGGCCACTGGCGGTGCCCATAGCCGCAAAAGCACCGAGTCGGCCAATTTTCTGCCTTGCCGCCCTCTGAAACGTTGGCGGCGGCCATGGCGTGGGGGTATGGAGCGCGCATGCCCGCCTGGCTCGCCAACCTCTTGATCGTCCTCGCCACCGTCGCCGCGATGGAACTGACCGCGACCCTCGTCCACCGCTACGTCATGCACGGCTGGGGCTGGGGCTGGCACAAATCGCATCATGAGCCGCGCACCGGCTGGTTCGAGCGGAACGACCTCTACGCCCTGGTCTTCGCGGCGCTCAGCATCCTGTGTTTCGGCCCGCTGGCCTATCTGGTCTGGATGGGCTTCTGGTGGATCGGCCTCGGCATGGTCGTCTATGGCATCCTCTATTCGCTCCTGCACGACGGGCTGGTCCACCGCCGTTTCCCGACCGGACCGGTGCCGCGCTCCGGCTATCTGAAGCGCCTGCTGCAGGCGCACCGGCTGCATCATGCGGTGCAGGGCCGCGAAGGCTGCGTTTCCTTCGGCTTCCTCTACGCACCGCCGGTGGACGCGCTGCGCCGCAAGCTCCGGGAGACTGGCGGGCTGTCATGAGCGCCGCCGCGCAGACGCGGATTGGCCTCGCCCTCGCGCTGCTGATCGCCGCGACATGGCTGTCGCTGCACATCTATGCGGTGTTCTTTCATCCGTTGAGCGGCATCGGGCTGTGGGTCGCGCCCCTGCTCGTGGCGGGCCTGTGCTGGCTGAACGTCGGCCTGTTCATCACTGCCCACGACGCGATGCACGGCTCGCTCGCGCCGGGCCGGCCGAGGACGAACCTGTGGGCCGGCCGGATCGCGCTCGCCCTTTATGCCGGTTTCTCGTTCGACCGGCTGCGGGACAAGCATTTCGACCATCACCGCCACGCCGGAACCGCCGACGACCCCGATTTCAGCGCCACCCATCCGCGCCGCTTCTGGCCCTGGTATTACGGCTTCTTCCGGCAATATTTCGGGCTTCGCGAGTTCGCGATCCTCACCGTCGCCCTGGCGCTCTATCTGCTCGTCCTGCGCGCGAACGTGGCGAACATACTGCTCTTCTGGGCGCTCCCCGCCATCCTCTCCTCGCTGCAGCTCTTCCTGTTCGGCACCTTCCTGCCGCACCGCCAGAGCGACGCCGCCTTCGCCGACCGCCACAATGCCCGCAGCAACGAATATGGCTGGCTCGCGTCGCTGCTGACCTGCTTCCATTTCGGCTATCACCACGAGCATCATCGCTCTCCGGGCACGCCCTGGTGGCGGTTGCCGCGTGAGCGGCTCAGAGCAAGGCCGCCTCGATAAACCCGGCGGCCGTGGCGACACCGCCCGACGCCGCGATTTCGGCCTGCATCACCCCAGCCCGCGCGCGATAGCGCGGCTCCCGCCGCACCTCGGCAATCGCGTCCGTCAATCCTCGCACCGAAGTGCGCGGGCTCAGCACTTTCGCGACCCCGGCATGCTCGGCCCGCGCCGAGACCGCGCCCTGTTCGAAAGCGAGCGGCATCAACACCATCGGTAGCCCCGCCGCGAGCGGATCGAGCACGCTGTTCATTCCGGCGTGACAGACGACCATGTCGGCCTGTGCCAACGCCGCCTCTTGCGGCACCCATTCGCGCACGATCGGGCGCCCCGGCAGGTCTTCGGACCGCACGGCTCCCTGCCCACCCGTGGTGATCAGCAAGCGCAGGTCGAGCGCCACGCAGGCCGCCGCCACTTTGCGAAACAGGCCGGTGCGCGAGCCCTGCAAGGTGCCGAGCGAGCAATAAACGAGCGGCCGGTCGTCACCGGGTGGCAGCGCGAAAGTCTCCGGCGCGCCCGGGGCCCGAAACGGGCCGCAATAATGAAAATGCTCCGGCAATTCCCGGCGATGGAAATCGAGGCCCGCCACCAATTGGGTCAGTTGCAGGGTTGGCGATAGGCAATCCTCCAGCCGGTGCCGCTCGGCCAGGCCGAGCATCCGCGCATTGCGCGCAATCGCCTTACCGACGCCGCGCAACAACAGATCGGTTACCCGCCAGCCGCCCGCATTGCGCTTGCGCCCCTTCTCGCCGGCCTGATGGGGCCAGCCGACATAAGGCGGCGGTACGCCGAGCTCGCGATTGATCGGCAGGGTCACGGCGATGCTGGTGAAGGGCAGGCCCAGATGTTCGGCAAGCAGCGCCCCGCCCGCCTCCATCTGATCGGCCAGCACCGCGTCCGCACCGATCATCCGCAGCGCGTCCGGGCCCTCGCGGCAGATCATGTCGGTGAAGCGGACCATGCCGCCGAAGGTCCCGCCAAGCCCAGACAGCCCACGTATCTTCGCCATCGGCTTCGTCCAGCCCGCCACCGGCGGCTCATTCGCCCCGATCGCCTGGAAGCCGGCGCCGACCGGCTCGACCAGCGGGGCCGCATCGGGATGGTGGAGGAAAGTCGCCCGGTGCCCGCGCGCGATCAGCTCAGCGGCGAGGAAGGAGAGCGGACGGTAATGTCCCTTCAGCGGCGGGGCGATGATCGCGAAATGCGCCATACCCCCCTTTGCGGGCGCGCAGCGTCTCCCACAAGCTCACGAACAGATAGGCCAATTTGCGCCGCCGCCGAACGACGACGCGCTGCTCCCACGCATCCGGCCCGAGCGCCGCCACTCTGCGCCCGATCTTCCCATAGATGCGCGCCGCCGCCAGCACCGCCCAGCGCGCCCGGAACGGCAAGGCATGGACTTGGCGGCGCGCCTCCGCCTCATAGGCCGCCGACAGATCGGTCATGCGCTTGACCATGCCGACCAGGACGTCGCGATTGGCATCGTCCAGCAGCCTTTCCTCGCTCAGCCCCGCCTCGGCCAGCCACTCTGCCGGCACATAGCAGCGCCCGGCGGCGGCATCGTCGGCAATGTCGCGGGCGATGTTGGAAAGCTGGAAGGCGATGCCGAGCGCCGACGCCCCGCCCAGCGTCTCGCGATCCTCCGGATCGACCCCCATCACCACCGCCATCATGCAGCCGACCGCGCCGGCGACATGATAGCAATAGCGGACCAGATCGGCCTCGCTCTGCGGCCGCCAGTCGGCCGCGTCGAGCGCGAAGCCCTCGATATGGTCGAGCAGGAATTCGTGCGGGATCGGCACTTCGGCGAGCACCGCCGCCAGCGCCTCATAGGGTAGCCCCTCGACCTTTTCCCCGGCGATCACCCGCCGGGTCAGCGAATCAACCTCAGCGACATTGCCGCCCTCGCCGCCCGCCTGCCCCAGCACCTGCCCGTCCGCGACATCGTCGCAATGGCGGCACCAGGTGTAGAGCAGCCAGGCCCGCTCCCGCGTCTCCCGATCGAACACCTGGCTGGCGGCGTGGAAGGAGCGCGAGCCCAGGCGGATCGTGTCGCTGGCCGCATTGGCCAAAGCGATCCGTTCGGGGCTCTGCGCGCGCGGCATCAGGCTGCCAGATCCGCGATCATCAATGCCGCCGTCGCCTTGGCGCTCCCGACCACGCCCGGAATGCCCGCGCCCGGATGGGTGCCCGCGCCGACGAAATAGAGGTTCGGGATCTTCGCGTCGCGATTGTGCACGCGGAACCACGCGCTTTGCGTCAGCAACGGCTCCAGGCTGAAGGCGGAGCCGAGGTGCGAATTCAGGTCGCTGTCGAACTCGCGCGGCGTGTAGTGGAAGATCGTCTCGATCCGCTCGCGCAGCCCCGGCAGCAGCCGCTGCTCGAGAATGTCCACGATCCGCTCGCGATAGCGCAGGCCCTCAGCTTCCCAGTCGAGCGGCGCCTTGCCCAGATGCGGCACCGGCGCGAGCGCGTAGAATGTCGATTTGCCGGGCGAGGCCATGCCCGGATCGGTGATGGTGGGATGATGGACATAGAGCGCCGGGTCCTCCGCGAGCGCCGAACCCTTGTAGATCTCGTTCAGCAGGCCCCGGTAGCGCGGCCCGAACAGGATATTGTGGTGCGGCACATCGTCCCAGGTGCCGCGCGCGCCGATATGGACCACGAACAGCGACGGCGAGAAGCGCTTGCGCCGAAGCGCCGCCGCCGCCTTCGGCCCGCGCGGGCCATCGACCATGTCATAGGTGCGCACCACATCGGCATTGGACGCGACCGCATCGAACCGGCCGCTCCAGCCGCTCTTCGTGCGCACCGCCGTGGTCCGTCCCGCCTCCGTCTCGATCTTCTCGACCGGATCGCCGAACCGCAATTCGCCGCCGAGCCGCTCGAAATGGGTGACCATCCCGGCGACGAGCTTGTTGGTCCCGCCCTTCGCAAACCAGACGCCGCCGTCACGCTCGAGCTTGTGGATCAGCGCATAGATGGAGCTGGTCGTCATCGGATTGCCGCCGACCAGCAGGGTGTGGAACGACAAGGCCTGGCGGAGCTTCTCATTCTTCACGAAGCCCGAAACGACCGAATAGACCGACCGCCAGGCCTGATAGCGCGCCAGGCTCGGCGCCGCGGCCAGCATCGACTTGAAATCGAGGAAGGCGACGTGGCCGAGCTTTTCATAGCCCTCGGTATAGACCCCCGCCGCATAGCGCAGGAACTTCTGGTAGCCCTCGACATCAGCGGGCTCGAGCGCGCGGATCTGCTCGGTCAGGCGCGCATCGTCGTTCAGATAATCAAAGCTTGATCCATCTGGCCAGGACAGGCGGTAAAAAGGCGAAATCGGCAGCAATTCGACGTCGGCCGCCATCTCCGCGCCGCTCAGCGCCCACAATTCCTGCAGGCAGGCCGGATCGGTGATCACCGTCGGGCCGGCGTCGAAGATATGGCCGTCTTTCTCCCAATAATAAGCGCGCCCACCCGGCTTGTCCCGCGCCTCGACGATCGTCGTCGCGATCCCGGCCGATTGCAGCCTTATCGCCAGCGCCAGCCCGCCAAAGCCGGAACCGATGACCGCCACCCGCTTGCTCATGCCGCCATCGCCTTCAACGCCTTCAGGATTGGAACGGGTGGCCTGCCCGTCAGAATTCGAACCTTGTCCAGCCGCGTCAGCTTCGCCGCATAGAAACGCGCGATCACCGGCTCGGGCAGGCGGTAGAAATGCTCGAGCACCCGATATCGTTGCTCCGGCGTCGTCGCGCGGAACATCATGCGGTTGAGCAGTCGGAAGAAACCACGCTCCTTCCACAGCTTGCGGGCGCGATCTCGAAGCAGTGCGCACAAGGCGGGCCCCGAGAAATCGCCCTGCTCCGCCACCAGCAAGGCATTCGCCACCGCATCGGGCAGCGAATAACCGGTGGTCGGGTGGAAGAAACCGCCGCGCAGCCCGAGCCGCGCCACCTCGCCAGTCCACAGGCTCTCGACCGACCCACCCAGCGCCACCGGCAGCACGCCGGTTTCCTCGCCGATCATCTCCCCCAGCCCCTCGGCATAAGCATCGATCCGGCTGCCCAGCAGCGGCACGTCCAGCGCCGGCGTGTCGGAATAATAAGTGTCCTCGATCATCGCTTCGTGCGGAGTGAACGGCAAAGTGTAGACGAACCGATAGCCGTCCGCCTGCTCGACCGTGGCATCCATGATGATCGGCAGTTCGCGCCCGTGCGGTGCGGCCGCGCGATAGGTCCGCCCAACGAATTTCTGCCAGCCCAGCTCAAGCCCGGAAAAATCGCCCGGCCCGCGCGCGTCGATCACGCCCAGCGCCTCGATCCGCTCGCCGCTTTCCAGTTCGACGAAATCGGCGCCCAGCGTCGCCACTGCCCCCCGCTGGATCCGCTCGGCGGGCACCGCCGCGCGCACCACCTTGTCCAGTTGCGGTGATTTCACGCTGTTATAGCCGAAGCCCAAGGTCCGCCGCCGCTTCGGGAACATGATTTCGTGCGCTGGCCATTTTGCCAACACCATCGGCGCGACCAGTGCGTGCCCCTCTGCGTCCAGATCGCCGTCGAAGAAGGACCAGACGTGGTTGCCGCCCAGCCGCTCACCCGGCTCGATCAGCAGGAACTCCACCTCCGGCCGCCGCGTTGCCAGCGCCAGCGCAACCAACGACCCGGCCAGCCCGCCGCCGGCGATGATCACAGGCTTCACCACGCTGGCGCCGCCGCGTCGCTCATTCTAGGACCAGTACCATGATACGCATCAAACATCTGGCGGCCATGCCGCTTCTTCTGCTTGCCGGCAACGCCCAGGGCAGCGGTTCCGACGTCGAGATCGCCATCGAGGGCGCGCGCAACAATCGCGGCGTCATCCACATCTGCATGACCCGCAACGCCAATCACTTCCCGGATTGCGGCGACGATCCCGCGGCGGTGAAGCGCACCGTCCCCGCCTCGACCCGCAGCGTCCGAATCTCGGTCGCGCCCGGCGGCTATGCGGTCTCGCTCTTCCACGATCAGAATCGCAACAACGAGCTGGACACCTTTCTCGGCGTCCCCCGCGAGGGCTTCGGCTTTTCCCGCAACCCGACCATCCGCTTCGGCCCGCCCAGCTTCGACGCGGTCCGCATCAACATCATCCCGGGCTCCAGCCGGATGACGGTGAACATGCAATATTTCCTCTAGGCGTCCTTCGCCGCTGCTTCCTTCTTGTCGGTGACCACCTTGATCTCCTTGCCGAGCACGCCCCCCACATAGAGGCGCTGGACCAGGACGTAGGTGACGACGGTGAGCGGCGCTGACAGCAGGATGCCGAGGAAGCCGAACAGCGTCCCCGCCGCCGCGACCGCGAACAGCAACACCGCGGGCGGCACGTCCACGGCGTAGCGCTGCACCAGCGGCTGGAGCAGATTGCCCTGGATCTGCTGCACCAGCAGATAGAGGCCGAGCGTCCACAAGGCGACTGACGGCCCCTGCAGGAAGGCCAGCAGGATCGCCGGAACCGCGGCGATGATCGGGCCGACAAATGGGATGAAGTCGAGCAGACCCGCGATCAGCGCCAGCCCCAATGCCGCTGGCACGCCCAGCGCCCACAGCCCGGCGAAAGTCAGGATCGTCACCGCGATCATCGACAAGATCTGCCCGCGCAGCCAGCCCTGCAGCGCCCGGCTGCCATCCTCCATCGCCTGCTCGGCCAGTTCTTCCCTTTTCTTGGGCACCAACGCGACCACGCCGCGGCGGTAGAGCTGCGGCTGGGCGGCGAGGAAGATCGCGCCCACGAACACCAGAAGGAAATCGGCCACGCCGCTGCCCGCCGCGATCGCATAGCCGCCCGCCTGGCTCAGCACCGCGCCGACATCGCCCGCGCCCTGATCGAACAATTGCCGCGCGCTTTCGCCCAGGCCCCACTCGTCCAATTGCGCCTCGACCGACGCCAGCGCCTGCGGCAACCGCTCCTGGATCGTGGCAAATTCGTTGGCGACCTGCCGGCCGAAGAAGGCGAACACGCCGATCAGCACACCCAGCACCACGCCCACCGCCGCGACCAGAGCCAGCGGCCCCTTCAGATCGGTCACACGCGTGATCAGGCCGCGCGCCGCGCCCAGGATCGCCGCGAAGGTGATCGCCGCGAAGATCAGCAGCAACAGGCTCATGGTGCGGAAGAGGATGACAGTGACCAGCCCGATCCCGAGCACGATCAGGCAGCGGCGCGCGAAACTCTGATCGGTCATTCTGGTCCCCTCGTTCCGCCAACGCCTAGCCGCCGCGCCGGGATCGGAAAAGAGGGCGCTGACGCTCGACAGGCGGCGCGCGATGTGTTGCACAGCGGGCCGGCCCTCCTCTCCCCGGGAAGTCTCATGCGCTCCGTCCTGCTTGCCGCCTCTTGTCTCGCCCTCGCCGCCTGCGGCTCAGCCGCCCAGAACAGCAACACCGGCAACGTCGCCGCAGCGCAGGCGCCGCCGCCACCCGCCGCAGCGCCCACGCCGCCGGCACCGACGCCGGTGCCGATTTCCTACGACTGGAGCTTCTATGCCCATGGCGGCTCGGGCGATCTGTTCTTCGGCGACGGCGACTGGTCGAACGAGGAATTCATCCTCTCCCTCACCTGCCGGCCCGGCTCGGGTCAGGCCGGCCTGTCGCTGCAGGGCCCGCCCGAAATGCCCGCGACCTTGAGCGTGAACGAGGAAAGCACGGCGGTCACCAATGGCGGCACCTTGCCCACCAATCACCCCGTTTTGAGTGCCTTCGCCGCGGAAGGCAGCCTGCGCGTCGTCGCCGGCACCACCGAACGCGACCTCGCCGCCAAGCCCGGCACCGGCCGAAGCGCGATCGAATCCTTCTTCGCTTATTGCGGCGCGGGCTGAAGCGACCACCCACCCTTCCCCCGCCCGTTTCGTTTCGCTACCGTACGGCCATGAGCTTGCCACCTTTGTTCGATCGCCTGAGGCTCCCCGCTGTCGGCGCGCCTCTCTTCATCGTCTCCAATCCGGATCTGGTCATTGCCCAGTGCAAGGCCGGCATCGTCGGCAGCTTCCCGGCGCTGAACGCCCGGCCGCAAAGCCTCGTCGACGAATGGCTCCACCAGATTACCGAGGAACTGGCCGCCTGGGACCGCGACAATCCCGACCGGCCCTCCGCGCCGTTCGCGGTCAACCAGATCGTGCACAAGTCCAACGACCGGCTGATGGCCGACATGGCGACCTGCGCGAAGTGGAAGGTGCCAATCATCATCACCTCTTTGGGCGCGATCGCCGAGGTGAATGACGGCGCGCACAGCTGGGGCGGAATCGTCCTCCATGACATCATCCACGATCGCTTCGCCCGCAAGGCGATCGAAAAGGGCGCCGACGGCCTGATCGCGGTCGCCAGCGGCGCCGGCGGCCATGCCGGCCCGCTTTCGCCCTTCGCTCTGGTACAGGAAATCCGCGAATGGTTTGACGGGCCGCTGCTCCTGTCGGGTTCCATCTCGCACGGCCGCTCGATCCTCGCCGCGCAGGCGATGGGCGCGGATCTGGCCTATATCGGCTCGCCCTTCGTCGCGACGCGCGAAGCCAATGCCGCGGACAATTACAAGCAGGGCATCGTCGACGGCCGCGCCGCCGACATCGTCTATTCCAACCTCTTCACCGGCATTCACGGCAATTATCTGCGCGGCTCGATCATCGCCGCCGGTCTGGACCCGGACAATCTGCCGCAGGGCGACATTTCGACGATGAACTTCGAAAGCGCGACCGGGGCAAAGGCCTGGCGCGACATCTGGGGTTCGGGCCAGGGCATTGGCGCGGTCAAGGCGGTCGAAGGTGCCGGCGACTTCGTGGCCCGGCTCATCGAGGAGTATCAGGCGGCCAAGGCGTCGCTGCTCGCCAAGGTGAAATGAGCGCCGGGCCGGCAAACGCTCCTGCACCGAGCGGCTACCGGCCCGAAATAGACGGCCTGCGGGCGATCGCGGTGATCGCCGTGATCCTGTTCCACGCCCGCCTGCCGGGGTTCGAGGGCGGCTTCCTCGGCGTCGACATCTTCTTCGTGATCAGCGGTTATCTGATCACGGGCATCATCTGCCGCGATCTGGCCGCGGGCCGGTTCAGCCTCGCTTGCTTCTACGAACGGCGCATCCGCCGGATCCTGCCGGCGCTGAGCGTGATGATGCTGCTGTGCATCTTGCCGGCCTGGTATCTGATGCTGCCGGACGATCTGGAGAATTTCGGCCAGTCGCTGGTCGCGACCTCGCTCTTCGCCAACAATGTCCTGCTCTCCTACACCGCCGATTATTTCGGGCTGACGGCGGAGTTCAAGCCTTTGGTCCACACCTGGTCGCTGGGTGTGGAGGAGCAATATTATCTGTTCGTGCCGCTGATGCTGTGGGGCGCCTACCGGCTTCGGCGACGCTTGCCCGTGCTCGTCATCGCCCTGGCGACTTTGCTCAGCTTCGCCTTCTGCCTCTATCTGTCGGCCCGCTCCCCCATCGCCAATTTCTATCTGCCCTGGTCGCGCATCTGGGCGCTGGGCGTGGGCGGCCTGATCGCTTTGGCGGAGCCAGGTCTGCGCGCGCGGATGGTCGCCAGCCCCGGCCTGGCCGACCTGCTGGCGGGGGCTGGGCTGGTCCTCGCCCTCGCGCCAATCCTGCTGATCGCGGACGGCACCGGCATGCCGGACGCGCGCACCCTCGCCCCGGTCGCCGGGGTCGCGCTCTTGCTGCTCTTCGCCCGCACCGGCGGCATCACCGGCAGCTTGCTCTCCTGGCGCCCGCTGGTCGGCCTCGGGCTGATCAGCTTCAGCCTTTATTTGTATCACCAGCCCGTCTTCACCTTCGTTCGCATCGCCCGGCTGGAGGAACCCTCGCCCTGGCTGCTGCTGGCTTTCCTCCCGCTCATTTTGGCTTTGGCCTGGCTCTCATGGCGCTGGGTGGAGACGCCTTTCCGGGACCGCCGCCGCCCCTTCAAACATGTGCTGATCATGGTCGGCGCGACCACCACGCTCGCGGTCGGCGCGGGCGCCGTCTTCCACCTCACTTCCGGTTTCTATCGCGACTGGCCGGAACTGGCGGTCGGCGACCCATCGTTCGGCCCCGACCAGAATCGCGCCCACATCGAAAGCGTCGCGCCCTTCCGCCGCGTCGATCTTCCCGAATCGCCGGATCGGCCGAGACTGCTGGTGCTGGGCGATTCCTTCGCCAGCGATTTCATCAATATGGGCCGCGCCACGGGCTGGCTCGACAGCCGCGCCGTCATGCTTGCGGGCGTGGCCCATTGCCGGGAGCCGAACCGCCGCGTGCTCGACAACGCGGCCCGCGCCGACCTGATCGTGATCGCCTATAATCTGCGCACGGAGCAGATTCCCTGCGTCATCGAGCTTCGCGAACGGCTGCGCCCGCTGACCCGCGCCCGCATCGTCATTCTCGGCCCCAAGAGCTTCGGCTGGAACAACAATGCGGTGATGCGCCTGCCCGCGCTGGACCGCTATGGCTACCGTGCCCGGCCGCTCGCCACGACAATCGAAGCCAATGAAGCCGGGCGCGCGCTGCTCGGCCCGGACTATGTCGATCTGCTCGCCTTGCTGGACAATGGCGACGGCCGGGTCCCGGTCTTCACGCCCGACCGGAAATTTATCAGCCAGGACCGCTGGCACGTGACTCAGCCCGGCGCCGCTTATGTTGGCGCCATCCTGCTCCGGCATCCGGCCTTCGCCGACCAGCCGCAGCGGCAATAAACGCTTTCCTACACCGCCGCCGTTCTGCTAATGTTCTCGGTTCGCGAGGCGAAGCTGTTCTTTGACACGGTAGGAAAGAAAATTGCACGCGAGGCTGTTTTCGCGGGGGAAGACCCCCCGCGATTCCGTGTGAACTTCGTGAACTTCGTGAACCGGCGCGAACAGGATTTTCCTATCCGCCACAGGCACGAGTCGTTCAGGCCGCCTTCTGCAGATGCCTCCGGCCGAGCAGTTCGGCGATCTGCACCGCGTTCAGCGCCGCGCCTTTGCGCAGATTGTCGCTGACGCACCACAGGCTCAGGCCATTCTCGACCGTCGGGTCCTCGCGCACGCGGCTGACATAGGTGGCATATTCGCCCACCGCCTCGACCGGCGTCACGTAGCCGCCATCCTCGCGCTTATCGACCAGCATCACGCCCGGCGCCTCGCGCAGGATACGCTGCGCCTCCTCGGCCGAAATCTCATTCTCGAACTCGATGTTCACCGCCTCGCTGTGGCAGACGAACACCGGCACGCGCACGCAGGTCGCGCTCACCTTGATCTTCGGATCGAGGATCTTCTTGGTCTCGACCACCAATTTCCATTCCTCGGTGGTCGAGCCATCCTCCAGGAAGTCGCCGGCCTGCGGAATCACATTGAAGGCGATCTGCTTGGGATAGACCTTGGCTTCGGCGCTATCGCCGACGAAGATGTTGCGGCTCTGCTCGAACAATTCGTCCATTCCGGCCTTCCCGGTGCCGGAGACGGACTGGTAGGTCGCGATCACCACCCGCTTGATCTTCGCCGCATCGTGCAGCGGCTTCAGCGCCACCATCAGCTGCGCGGTCGAGCAGTTCGGATTGGCGATGATGTTGCGCTTGGTATAGCCATCGATCGCGTCGGCATTCACCTCCGGCACGATCAACGGCACATCCGGGTCCATCCGGTACAGGCTGCTATTGTCGATCACCGTGCAGCCCGCCGCCGCCGCTTTGGGAGCATAGATTTTGGACGCCGCCGATCCGGCCGCGAACAAGGCGATGTCCCAGCCGGCAAAGTCGAAATGCTCGAGATTGGCGACGCGCAATTCCTTGCCGCTGTCGCCGAAGTCGATGATGTCGCCGGTCGAGCGCGAACTCGCGACCGCCGCGATCTCGTCCAGCGGAAATTCGCGCTCGGCGAGGATATTCAGCATCTCGCGTCCGACATTGCCGGTCGCGCCGACCACGACCACCCGGTAGCCCATTTGATTCTCCTGAGGATTGGCACGGCATCTAGTGTTGCGAAGGCGCGCCCGCTAGCCTTGGCGAGCCTGAGGGGACGCGGGGGAGCAAATATGGGTCGGGGGACTATCCTGTACGTCGGCGGCCTGCTCGCCCTACTCGCCGCCTTCGCGTTCAAGCATGTCCTGATCTCGCCGCCCGACGTCCCGGCCCAGGTCGAAGCCGGTGCCTTCGATACCGATCGCGCCTTCGCCCGGCTGGAGCGCATCCTCGCCGACCAGCAGCCCCATCCGGTCGACAGCCCCGGCAGCGACGGGGTCCGCGACCGCATCCTCACCGAAATGCGCGCTGCGGGGCTGGAGCCGCGGGTCAGCGACGCGATGACCTGCAATTCCTTCGCCCGCGCCCGCGCGGTCAATTGCGCCCGAGTCCGCAACCTCGCCGCCACCATCGGCCCGGCCGAGGGCGAGCATCTCCTCCTCGTCGCCCATTATGACGGCACGCCGGTCGGCCCCGGCGCCGCCGACGCCGGCCTCGCCATCGCCACCTTGCTGGAAATCGCCGAGCAGCTTCGCGGCCGGAACCTCCAGCGCCCGATCACCTTCCTGTTCAACGAGGGCGAGGAAAGCGGCCTGCTCGGCGCCCGCCTCTTCCTCGACAGCGATCCGGCCGCCGCTCGCGTCACCACTTTGGTCAATCTCGAAGCCCGCGGTGTCGACGGTCCGGCGATCATGTTCGAGACCAGCCGACCCAACGCCGCCGCCGTCGCCCTCTATGGTGGCGCGGTCGACCGCCCGGTCGCCAATTCGCTCAGCACCGATTTCTACCGGCTGCTGCCGAACAGCACCGACGTCGCTGTGTTCGAGGAACGGCCGTGGACCATCCTCAACCTCGCCATCATCGGCAATGAGACCCGCTACCACAGCGCCGGCGACGATCTCGCCGCGCTCGACCGCCGCAGCCTCCACCATATGGGCAGCCAGGCGCTGCAAGTGGCTCTGGCGCATACTGAAGGCGTTGCCGCCGCAGCGCCGGGAGAAACGCTCTATGCCGACATCCTGACCCGGCATCTGGTGACCCTGCCCCTCCCCGTCGGCCTCGTCCTGCTCGGCCTGATCGTCCTCGGCCTGGGCTATGCCGTCATCCGGCGGCGCGCCTGGTCCTCGCTCCTCGCCTGCGCCGGCGCCGCGATCGTCACCGGCCTCGTCGCCATCGCGCTGACCACCGTCGTCCAGCAGCTGCGCCCCGGCGAATTCTGGCGGGCCTGGCCGATCGCCATGCAGCTCGCCGCCGCGGCGACCGCCATCGCCGCAATGGCCTTCTGCCTCCGCCTCGCCCGCAACGCGACCCGCGAGCAGCTCCGCGTCGCCGCCTGGCTGCTGATCGCGCTTGCTGGCGGCGGCGTCGCCCTCATCGCCCCGGGCGCAGCCATCTACTTCCTGCTCGGCCCGCTGATCCTGCTGGCCGGCATTGCGATCGAGCGCTGGCGGCCCGGCGCCGAGCGGATCGCGGCCTGGCTCGCCGCCTTCGCCCAATTGCTCACCTTGCTGCCGATCGTCGCCTTGGTCGAACTGCTGCTCAGCACCAGCCCCGGCTGGCTCGCCGCCCCCCTCGCCGTCCTCGCCGCTCTGCCGCTCGTCATCGAGCTGAAGCCGGCGGCCCGCGAAGGCCGGCTGGACATCATCGTGCCGCTCGGCGCGATGATGGCGGCCTGGGCCGCGGTGCTGCTCGTCCCGGCCTATTCCGCCGACCGCCAGCAGATCTTCACCATCGAACATGCCCGCGATCTGGAGACCGGCAAGGCGAATTGGGGGATTTACAGCGACGGCGCAGCCCTGCCCGAAGCCTATGACGCGATGGGCCTGTGGGAGCGCGGCCCCGTAAACTATGCCCGCCGTGACCGCTGGATCGCGGCCGCGCCCAACAGCGACGCCCCTGCGCCGACGCTGCAGAAGCTGAGCGAGCGCGAGGTGGCGGACGGCCGGCTGGTCACGCTCCGCCTGGTGATGAATGGCTGGGACGGCGTGGCGCTACAGGTGCCAGCGAGCGCGCACCTCCGCTCGCTTAGCGCCAACGGCGTCGAACGGCGGTTCGGCGACGGCGAGAGCGATTTCGCCGTCCGCTGCGCCGGCCGCGCCTGCGACGGCTTCACCTTCGAACTGCTGGTCGGATCGATGGAGCGGGTGGACGCGAGCCTGATCGGCAACGTCGCCCGCCTGCCCGATTTCGCCGCGCCTTTGCTGCAGGCACGTCCGCAGGACGCCCGGCCACAATATGTGCCGGACGCCAGCTACGCGGACATACCTGTGAGCTTTTAGGCTTCGGTCGTCTCGGCCGGGGCGCTGCCCTTGGCCGGACGGTTGTCGCGACGCTCGGCGATACGGGCCGACTTGCCGGTGCGGCCGCGCAGATAATAGAGCTTGGCGCGACGGACGACACCGCGACGGACGACCTCGATGCTGTCGACGTTCGGGCTGTAGAGCGGGAATACGCGCTCCACGCCTTCGCCGAAGCTGATCTTGCGGACGGTGAAGCAGCTGCCCATGCCCTTGTTGGCGCGGGCGATGCAGACGCCTTCGAAGTTCTGGACGCGCGAACGCTCGCCTTCGACCACCTTCACGCCGACACGCAAGGTGTCGCCGGGGCGGAATTCGGGAATGGCGCGGGTGGCGGTCAGCTTTTCGATCTGCTCGGCTTCGAGCTGCTGGATCAGGTTCATGACTTAATCGTCCTGTTTTCGTTGCCGCGCACCAGAGGGCGGTTGCCTTCGATCGCCACCGTGGCGCTCGATCAGGTCCGGCCGCCTTAGCCGTGTATCCTCCACCGAGCGCTCGTGGCGCCAGGCGGCGATCTTCGCATGATCCCCCGATCGCAGCACTTCGGGGATCGTGCGCCCTTCCCATGTGACTGGTCGGGTATATTGCGGATATTCGAGCAGCCCCGTTTCGAAGCTCTCGTCGTCACCGCTGGACGGCGCGCCCATTACGCCGGGAAGCAGCCGAATGCAAGCATCCAGCAGAGTGAGCGCGCCCATCTCGCCGCCGGAGAGAATATAGTCGCCGATCGAGACCTGGCGGATGTCCCGCGCCTCGAACAGACGCTCGTCCATCCCCTCGAACCGGCCGCACAATATGGTTACGCCCGGCCCCGCTGCCAGCTCGCGGACCAGGTCCTGGCTAAGAGGCTCGCCGCGCGGCGTCATCGCCAGCTTCGGCCGCGCGTCAGCGACGCTGTCCAACGCCGCCGCGAGCACATCGGCGCGCATCACCATCCCCGCCCCGCCGCCGGCCGGCGTGTCGTCCACCGAACGATGCTTGTCCTTTGCGAAATCGCGGATCTGCACCGCCTCCAGCGACCAGCGCCCCTCCTTGTGCGCCCGCCCGGCCAGGCTCACGCCCAGCGGCCCGGGGAACATCTCCGGGTAGAGGGTCAGGATAGTGGCTTTCCAGGTCATATCGTCCAATTCTCGACCTTCAGGCCCGTGACGTCAGCGAAGTCGCGCTCATTGTTGGTTACCAAGGTGAGACCAAGCGACAGGGCGTGCGCGGCGATCAGGCGGTCGAACGTACCCCGGCGAAATGAAATGGCGCGATAGTGGAGCGCCGCGTCGCTATCGAAGGGCACGACCTCCACCGCGTCGAAAAAGGCGGCCGCCTTCGCCGCATCGTCGGCATTATCCATTCTGATGCCGCGTACGACTTCGGCATATGCGATTGCGGAGGTCACGACCTCCCCTGGCGTACATGCCTCGATGCTGTCGCGCGCCGCATCGGAGGTGCCTTCGAGCAAGTAGATGCAGATATTCGTGTCGAGCAGGAAACGCGCCTCAGTCACGTTTTAGCAGCTTTCCTTCCCAATCGAGCTCGCGCGGCTCCATGATCCTTTGCTCGGGGGTCAGCGGTTTGAGGTAGGGAATCGACCCGTAAATCCCAGTCAGATCGATCTTCTTTTTCCGGGGCTGTACCGGCTCGACGACATAGCGGCCATGCTCCTCGCGGACGCTGACCTCGGTGCCGGGCTTCACGCCAAGCGAGGCGGGCAGCCGTACGGCGACTGAATTGCCGGATTTGAAGACCTTCGTGACCTTGTTCATGCCTCTGTATATACGTGACGTATCTACATATTTCAATTCGCGGTGGGCGCTCGCGGCACTGGCCGGAATCGCAGGGCCTGGATGGCGGGCGGGTTGGTGGGGGCGAGCAGGACCTGCCCCTGCAATTGGCCGCGCTCGCATTCCCAGCTGAAGACGCCGTTCAGCGCGCCGTCGGGGGTGATCGCCGCGTCGGTGCGGCAGGCGCCCAGCTGGGCCTTCAGCTCCCGAAGCGTCGCCGCCCAGGTCTCGGGCGCGGCGTCGAGCAGGAAGTTCATCGCCAGCATCGACCGCGCCGGCTCGATTGTGCCGGCGGCATAGACCTCGCCAGCGACGCGGTGGGCGCGGGCCAGGGCGTCGCTCACCGGGACGGCGCGGACCGGGATCAACCCGGCGCGGTTCATCGCCACCGCGGCCTCCAGCACCTGCGCGCGCGGCGAAGTGTAGGTGCGGTTGGCAAAGCCGAAGATGCCCACCCCGCGCTCGGGGAAGAACATCATGTAGGAGCCATAGCCGGGATAGCCGCCGCTATGGGTGAGGTAATAGCCCAGCTCGCAATCCTGGGTGGCGATCAGCCCCATCGCATAAGCGGTGGCGACCGGGCATGGCGGCTGCCCCTCCCCCCGCGACCGGGAGCCGAGGCGCGGATAGTTGAGGCCCTGCGCCATTTCCCGCACGGTCGAGCGCCGCACCGGGCCGGTCTCCGGCCCGTCGCGCGCCGGCCAGGCCGAGAGCAGGAAGGCGACCCATTTGGTGTAATCCTCGGCGCTGGTCTCGACGCCGCCCATCGCCCCGAACTCGCCGTCGCGCATGGTCGGCTCCAGCTGCCACGCATTGTTGACCCAGCGATAGCCGATCGCCCGGCGCTCCTGCGGTGAAGCCATGACGTCATAGCCGGTCGAGTTCATGCCGAGCGGGCGCATGATCTCCTCGGTGATGTAGCGCTGATAGGGTCGGCCCGAAGCGTTGGTGACGATCCGGCCGAGCAGGGCATAGCCGTAATTGCTATATTCCATGCTCAGCTGCGTGCCGCGGGTCATCGGCGGCTGGTTGGCGATGATCGCGGTGAATTCGGCCGGGCTCAGCACCTGCTGCCGGTCGCCCCAGGGATCGTCAGTGACGAGCCCGCCGACATGGGCGAGCAGGTCGCGAATGCGGATGCGCTGGCTGTCGGCGGTGGGATAGCGCCAGCTCCGCATCTCCGGAATGTGCTGCTCGGCCAGATCGTCGAGCCGCAGCCGGCCGTCGTCGCGCAACTTAAGGATCGCCAGTGCGGTGAAGGCCTTGGACATCGACGCAATGCGGAACAATGTGCCCGGCGCGACCGGCGTGCCGCCTTCCGGCGCGGAAGCGCCATAGCCCCGGACGTGGACCAGCCGCCCATCCCGGACCACGCCCCAGACCACACCCGGCAACGGTGCCTCGCGCTGGAAGGTGGCGAAGCGCTCATCCGCCTCGCGCAACACCTGCTCCATCGTCGGCGCCGGCATCGCCTCCGGCGCCGCGGCCGGGGCGGGTTGCGCCGCTTGCGCCAATGCCGGGACGGGCATGGCGAACAGGGTGCCGATGAGCAGGGCCAGTCTGGTCTTCATGGGGCGTCTCCTAACCGCCCTGCCCGCTTGCCCGACAGGCGCGCGCTGTTCAAGGAACCCGGAGCCTTTCGGGGCGCTGTGCCGGGATGAGCGATTTCGATGTCGATTGCCTGATCGTCGGCGGTGGGCCGGCCGGGCTGACCGCGGCCATCTATCTCAGCCGCTTCCACCTCAAGCTGAAATTGATCGATGCGGGGAAGAGCCGGGCCGGCTGGATTCCCTGCACCCACAATCATGCCGGCTATCCCGACGGGATCAGCGGCAAGGAATTGCTTCGGCTGATGCGCGAGCAAGCGCAGAAATATGGCGCCTCGATCGAGACGGCGCGGGTGTCGCGGCTGGAAAAAGTGGACGGCGGCTTCGCGGCCGAATGGGGTTCGGGCCGCGCCCGCGCCCGCACCGTCTTGCTCGCCACCGGCGTCACCAACCGGCGCCCGCCGATGGACGAAGATCTGCACGACGATGCGCTCGCCCGCGGCCTGATCCGCTATTGCCCGATCTGCGACGGCTTCGAAGTGACGGACAAGCGCGTCGGCGTGATCGGCAGCGGCAGCAGCGGTGTCGCGGAGGCGGTGTTCCTGCGCGGTTTCACCGAGGACATCACCCTGATCGCGCCAGACATGGCGCACGACCTGGATGGCGAGGATCGCGAGAAACTGGCCGAATTCGGCATCGCGGCGGTGGACGGGCCCTGCAGCCAGGTGACGATCGAGGATGATTGCATCGTCATCACGACCCCGCACGGACGGCACGTCTTCGACAGTGTCTATCCAGCGCTCGGTTCCGACACCCACACCAAGCTGGCCGAGCAATTGGGCGCGAACATCGCGGGCGAAACCGCCTGCATCCGGGTGGACAGCCACCAGCGCACGTCGGTGCCCGGCCTCTATGCGGCCGGGGACGTGGTGCTTGGCCTCGACCAGATCAGCCATGCGATGGGCGAAGGCGGCGTCGCGGCAACGACGATCCGCAACGATCTGGCGAAGGAACGACCGATCCTGCGCGAGAAATTGCGCGGCAATTCGATCCGCTGATTCTACCGCTCCCCGGCGAAGGCCGGGGTCCA